>CAZSUX010000012.1:2899-21863 GCA_964610135.1 uncultured bacterium
CAAGCTGGTCGCCTGCGACCTCTGCCCGCGCCGCTGTATCATCGCCCCGGGCCAGCGTGGCGTCTGCCGGGTAAGGGAGAATCGCGACGGCCGGCTCTTTTCGGTCGTCTACGGCCATCCCTGCTCGGTCGGCAAGGAGCCGATTGAGAAGGCGCCCTTGTTTCACTTCCTGCCCGGTCGCAAGCGAATCACGCTCGCTACTGCCGGCTGCAACCAGTTCTGCAAGTACTGCCAGAACTGGGAAATCTCGCAAGCCCGGCCCGAAGACGTGCAGAGCCACGACGTGTCTCCTGCCGACGTGGTCGCGCTGGCCGTGAAGGAGAAAGCTCCCATCATCTGTTTCACCTACTCCGAGCCGATAGTCTTCTACGAGTACATGGTTGACATCGCCCGGCTGGCCCGGGCCAGGGGTATCCGCACCGCCGTGGTCACCGGCGGTTACATCAATCCCGAGCCGCTCAAGCAGCTCTGCTCGCTGGTTGATGCCATCAAAATCGACCTCAAGGGCTTCACCCCCGAGTTCTACCAGAACGTCTGCAACTCCACCCTCGAACCCGTGCTCGAAGCCTGCCGGATTGTCGCCCACTCCCAACTCTCGACTCCCGACTCCCCTCCGGTTCATCTTGAGCTGGTGAACCTCGTGGTCCCGGCCCTGAACGACGATACCGCTACCATCCGCAGGATGTGCCGCTGGATTCGAGAGAACGTCGGCGACACGGTCCCGGTCCATTTCACCGCCTTCCATCCCGAGTATCGTCTCCAGAATTCGCCGCCGACGCCGGTCGCGACCCTGGAACGGACCATCGCCATCGCCAAGTCCGAGAGCCTAAAGTTCACCTACATCGGCAACGTCCCCGGACACCAGGCTGAAAACACCTACTGCCCCGCCTGCGGGAAGATGGTCATCCGGCGCAGCGGCTACTCGATCGTCGAGAACAAGCTGAAGGACGACAAGTGCCCGTTCTGCGGCACGCACGTCGCGGGAGTCTGGAAGTGAGCGCCGCCGTCTACTTCGTGCCGCCGGAACGCGCAACCGAAGGCGTCGGTGCGATACTCGAAGCCTCCGGCTACTTCAAGCGGCTCCGGCCCAAGAAACGAATCGGCATCAAGGTCCACTTCGGCGAGCACGGCAACAATAACCACCTGCGGCCCGAATTCGTCCGCGCGGCCGCGCTGGCGACCAGCTACTACAATCTGCAGCCGGTCGTCATCGAGACCACCGCCCTCTACCGCGGCCGCCGCCAGGAAGCCGCCGAGCACCTGAAGCTCGCCCACGAGCACGGCTTCACGATCGACCGCATTCTCGCTCCAATCGAGATACTCGACGGCCGCCACGGTGAAAGGTCCTACAGCGTCCCGCTCGACTCCACGCTCGTCCCGGCCGCCCGGCTCGCCCACGGCCTGCGCCGGATTCGCTACATCATCAATCTGGCCCACTTCAAGGGGCACATGGTCGCCGGCTTCGGCGGGGTCATCAAGAACCTCGCCATGGGCCTGGCGGCCAAAGCCGGGAAGCTCGAGATGCACTCCCAGTCCAAACCATGGATAGACCCGGAGAGATGCTCGAGCTGCGGCGAATGCGTGGATTATTGCCCTCATGACGCCATCAACTTCGTCCAATACGTCGCCCATATCGGGCCCGGCTGTACCGGCTGCGGGGGCTGCCTCGCCATCTGCAAACAGAACGCGATAAAATTCGACTGGGATGCGGCCCCGGAAACCGTCCAGCTTAAGATGGTAGAATACGCCCGGGCAGTGTTGCTTGACCGCGAGCTCATCCACCTCAACTTCTGCCTCAACATCACCCCCAATTGCGACTGCATGACCCGTACCGAAAAGCCGGTCATGCCCGATATCGGCGTGCTCGGTTCCCTCGACCCGGTCGCCTGCGAGCAGGCTGCCTGGGACCGCGTCGCGCCGAAGCTCAGGACGGTCTGGCCCCAGCTCAAACCTGAGTTGCTGCTCGACGCTGCGGCGAACATCGGGCTCGGCACCCGCGAATACCAGCTCATCAGGCTATGAACCCCGATACCCCGTCCCCCGCCCCTCGCCCCTCGCCCCCCATCTCTGATGTCCGCCTCGACCTCTTCGAGGGCCCGGTCGAGCTGCTGCTCTACCTGGTCAGGAAGAATGAGCTGGATGTCGCCGACGTCCCGGTGGGCCGACTGACCGATGACTTTCTCGGGGCAGTCCGCCAGGCCCGCGAACTGGACATGGAGTCGGCCTCGGACTTCCTCATCATGGCCGCGGTCCTGCTCCGGCTGAAGACCCGCGCCCTGCTCCCACGCAGCCCGGAGGAAGACCTGGCCACGCCGACCGTCAGCCTCGACCAGATAATGGACGAGTTCCGCCGCTACCAGCAGGTCGCCCGCATGCTCTCCGACAAGGAGTCGGAGCGCCGGCTCCTCTACCCGCGCGCCGGCGAGTCGCCGCGTGCCAGGCAGGCCGAAAGCGAGGATGTCGTCGCCCTCGCCGCCGCGCTCAAGCGTGTCCTCGCCAAACTGACGCCCGAGCGCGTGGCCCAGATCGCACCGCCCAAGGTCCGGCTGGAGGACAAGATTGCCGAACTGCGCCGTATCATCCGCGAACGCAAGTCGGTCGACTTTGAGGAAGTCGTGACCGGGACAACGGTCGCCGAAGTCATCGTTGTGTTCATTGCCGTTCTCGAACTGGTCAGGCTGGGCGAGCTGCGGGTCAGGCAGCAGGCCGAGTTCGCTACGATCCGACTCGAGTTGCGGGAACCCGGCCCAGCCCCCAATGGCTAGCGCCGCACTTTACTTGCCTCAGTTCCTGGTCTAGGATTGAAGGCAGGCAACTGAGAACTCGCCTCTCATGAAAGTCTTCACCATCGGCACCGATCACCGGACGCACTACGACTTCGCCCGGTTGCTCGTGAAGTACGGGATCGAAGTGCTGTTTGACGTCCGGCGCACGCCGGAGTCGCGCGAAGAGCACTTCCGGCGCGACGGCCTGCAGGCACTGGCTGCCGGCCAGGGCATCGACTACATCTACATGGGAAACGAGCTGGGCGGACCCCGCGATGAGAGCTACGGACAGTGGACGGGCAGCGACGAGTTCAAGCGGGGCATAGACATCATCCGCAGCAAAGCCGCGAAGCGGGCGTGTTGCGTCCTTTGCGCTGAACGCACGCCGGAGAACTGCCACCGGCGGGTGATAGCCGAGTACCTGGTGAAGCAGGGCATCGAGGTCGTACACATCCTTGACGAGACGTCGATCTGGACCCCGCCGCCTCCTCGTCCTTCGCCACCCACCCCCCGCCCCTCGCCGCGCACGCCTCATCCCGCCCGGGGCCGCTGGCGCGGTCCCAGGCCGCGGCGATGAGCCCGTCGTCCGACTCCGCTGCTCTGCAATCTGAAATCCGCAGTCTGAAATCTGCCGTTGGCGCCGTCATCCTCGTCCACAATTATCAGGTTCCGGAGATCTACGACGTCGCCGACTTCATCGGCGACTCGCTGGAACTCGCCCGCCAGGCACGCACTGCAGACACTCGGCTGATTGTCTTCTGCGGGGTCCGGTTCATGGCCGAAACGGCGAAGTTGGTGAACCCCGAAGCCAAGGTAGTGCTCGCCGCCACCAATGCGGGCTGCCAGATGGCGGACATGATTACGGCCGAGGCGCTGCGCGCCAGGAAGGCCGAGCTGGGCGACGTAACCACGGTCGCATATGTGAACACGAGTGCCGACGTCAAAGCCGAGTCCGACATCTGCTGCACATCGGCCAACGCAGTCCAAGTAGTGAATTCCCTGCCGCCGGACAAATGCATCCTGTTTGTACCGGACCGCCACCTGGCCGCCTATGTCGCTCGCGAGACCGGCCGTCCCCTGCTCGATCCGTCACGCCCGGTCTCCGGATCCTCATTCGACATTCGTCATTCGTCATTCGGAATTGTCCCGTGGGAAGGCTTCTGCTACGTCCATGCATCATTCCGAGCGGTAGACGTCGAACGAGCCCGCAAAGAGCATCCCGGCGCCTTCGTTGTCGTTCACCCCGAGTGCCCGCTCGAGGTAATTGACGCTGCCGATGCAACTGCCTCGACCTCGGGCATGGTCCGGCTGGCGCGGGAGCACAGTGAAATCGTGCTCGGGACCGAGGCCGGGATGTGCGACCGCATCCGGCACGACTCGCCGCAAGTGAAGTGCTGGCCTTTGCGCCGTACCGCGCTATGCCGGAACATGAAACTGACGCGGCTCGAAGACGTCCGGGCGGCGCTCAAAGGAAACGTGCCGGAAGTCACCATCCCCAAGGACATCGCCGCCCGCGCACGCCGCGCGCTTGACCGGATGATGGCAATCCCTAGTCCCCCTAGTCCCTAGCCCCTCTCCCCTGCCTCTTGCCGACCTTGACTATCAGCGGCATGCGACCTACATTCTCTCCATGCTCCGCCTCTTACTTGCGTTCTTGCTCGTTGCCGGCGGGTTGACTTCGGCGGCCCCGGTCGGCGAGTTCGAGGCCGGCGGCCGGATTGGCGTCGTGTTTCCGGCTTCCGGGCTCGAGAACAGCCACAACGCCGCTGCGCTGTTCGGCGCAAATCTCGGCTACCAAGTCGGCCTGAATCGCTTCACCCTCGACTACGGCTACACCGGACTCCAGACAAGACAGGCCAGTCCGTACCGGTTCGATGTCTCCGACCTTTCGGTCCGATACGGCCGCGAGTTTGTCCTGGGCCGGGTCGCTTCCGGCCCGACCTCCAACTGGGGATTCGAGGCGTCGGCCGCGGCCGGCGTCGCTCTGCTGGCCCGCACGCTCGGCTCGGCCCGGGAGACCGGCAAGGCGCCTTCCGGCATTCTGGGC
Source organism: uncultured bacterium (assembly GCA_964610135.1). Classification (GTDB taxonomy): domain Bacteria; phylum Hydrothermota; class Tepidihabitantia; order Tepidihabitantales; family Tepidihabitantaceae; genus UBA2258. Next base: position 7,712 of record CAZSUX010000012.1, read on the forward strand.
GTCGGCTTCTTCCAGCGCCAGGGCCACAGCCGGCTCTCGCTCGGCCTTGACAATATCGTCTTCATCGAGTCGCGGCCGGCCGGTACCGCCCGCACCGTTTCACTTACGGACCTCATCGCGCTCAAGGGAGGAGTGACCTATGTCTTCTGACGCCCGTCGCCGCGTCCTCGTCGCCCTCACCGTCGGTGCGCTTTGGTTTGCGTCCTTCACCGGCTGCGATGACATGACGTTCTACCGGGCGAGGTCCGACTACTTCCCGCTCGTGCCGGGCAGCCGCTGGACCTACGACGTCGCCGGCAACACGGCGATCGACTCGGTCGTCGGTGACAGCGCGGTGGATGGCCGCGCCTGTGTCGTAGTGCTCCGCGACTACGCCCCGGAGTACTGGACAAAGCAGGTAACCGAGGTGCGGCAGTTCACGAGCCTCGTTGCCAGCCGCGGTGGCCAGGACTACGTGCTCGAAGAGCGGTATCGACTCGTGTACGCCCTGCCACTGGTCGAGGGCGCGACCTGGTCCGAATCATTCAGGGATACGATTGTGCTGATGGGTACGGATACGGTCTTCCTCAAGGACAGCTTGAGGAGCCGGGTCGCCGCCATCGATAGCGTCGCGACCCAGGCCGGTACATTCATCGAGTGCTACCGGGTTGAGACGCACCGCGAGGTTGAGGCGGCCGAGCTCTCATTCACTGCCGACTACTCGGAGTGGCTCGCTCCGGGCGTCGGGCTGGTCAAGCGCGTGACCGGGACCGAGGAGAGGCTCCTGACCGGCTACGAGCCCGGGCGCTAGTCCCGATGGACGAAAACAAGCCACCGACCACCCGTCGTGACTGGATGCCGGTGGCACCGACCTGGGAACGTGACCCGGAGGTCAAGGAGCCCTGGCGCCGCGTTGCGACCATGCCAGCGCTGGCACTCAATGTTGTCGAACAGGAGTTGATCGGCCCGGCCGGTGGCCGAACCACCTGCGTGCTCGGGGTCAGCGACGGAATGGCGGCGCTGGCGCTCGGGGCCATGGGTGCCCGGGTCACGATCGCGGACCCGAGTCAAAGCATGCTTGACATGATGATGGTCCGGGCTCGCATCATCGGCGTGGAGCTGGATTTCGTCCAGACCGACCTCTGCGACCTGTCGGCCATCCGCGACGAGTCGTTCCAGCTCGCCTACGCAGCCCAGGTGACGCGCCAACTCGAAGACATCGACCGGTTCTATACCGAGGTCCATCGTATCCTCTGCCCCGGCGGACGCTTCATCATCAACGAGTATCACCCGGTCCGCCGCATGTGGAAGCAGGAACCGGGCCACCCACGGGCCCAGTGCTCCTACTTCGACCGGCGCCGGCCCCGGGAGGAAGAGGAAGACCTGATGATTCCTGACCCGAATGCGCCCGGCCTGAGCCTGGGCCGGTTCGACTTCTGCTGGACGGTCGCCGACCATTTCGGCGCGCTGGCCGCTGCCGGGTTCCGCGTCACCGCGCTCGAGGAAGTCGGTGACGTCCGCCAGAAGTGGGAAATTCCGAACCTGAAAGGGCTGCCCGAGCAGCTCGTGCTCGCCGCCGACCGGAACGGCAACTGACCTTCCGGAATCGAGTTCGGGGGTTCAGGGTCATCGGGTTCGGGCAGATCTGCCGTGCCAGTTTGACTCCGGCGCTGCTTCTCATATGATAGATTGTAGTGGACACCCTCAGCTTGGGTCCCGATTCAGCTAGCAGATATCAATGCCTGGAGGCAAATACATGCGTCTGAAAACCTTGCTCGTCGTTTCCGCCGTAGTTGCGCTGACCTTCGCATATCCGGATTACAGCCGCCCGGTCGTCAGCAGCAAGGACGGCGAGGAACACGTGGCCGGTCAGCTTGTCATCCAGCTCGCCCCGTCCCAGCGCGGGCTGGTTCAATTGAGCAAATCCGAAGGCGTCGCGCTCTTCGGCGTCCCCGCGCTCGACAGACTGAGCCGCACGTGGCACGTCAATGAAGCCGAGCCGCTGATGCGCAAACCCCACCCGACCGACATCGACCGGAAGTACGGCCTCGACCTCCAGTACGTCGTCCAATTCGACGTCGACCAGGACGTCGCCCCGGTCATGGCCGAGTATCAGTCGCTGGCCGAAGTCGAGCTGGTCTGCCCGAACGGCGTCATGCGCTTCGACGAAGCGCCCAACGACCCGCTCTACCCCAGCCAGTGGCATTGGCAGAACCTGAATGCGGTCGCTGCCTGGGGCATTGCCAAAGGCGACTCCTCGGTGCTCAACGTGCCGCTCGACGACGGGCTCGACCTCGACCACCCCGACATCAAGGCCAACCTGTGGATCAACTCGGCCGAGGACATCAACCACAACGGCGTGTTCGACACGCTCTGGTACCCGGACGGCGACCTCAACGGCGTTGACGAGGATGGCAACGGGTTCTATGACGACGTGGTCGGGTACGACTTCGTCGGCGGCGACGCGATACCGCAGTGCGAAGGCACTGATGACCATGGCACCCACTGCTGGGGCGTCTCCAACGCCGTGACCAACAACGGTGTGGGAGTCGCCGGCGCCACCTGGAACAGCCGCACGATTTCCGTGCGCTGCGGCAGCAGCGGCGGCGTCAACATCGGTGCCGCCATCCAGGCGATAAACTACCTGACGAACCTGAATATCTGGTCCATCTCGATGAGCTTCGGCAGCAACCAATTCTACCAGCCGATGGCAAACGCCTGCCAGGCGGCCTGGGACTACGGCGCAGTCCCGTTCGGCTCAGCCGGCAACGAGTACGAACGCGGTCAGCGCTACCCGGGCTGCTACGACGGCGTCGAGAACGTCGCTGCGTCCAACTCGGGCGACTTGAAAGCGGACTTCTCCAACTGGGGACCGTGGGTTGACGTCACGGCTCCGGGCGTGGGCATCTACTCAACCGTTCCCCGCCCGACGAACTACGCCACGATGGACGGCACCTCGATGGCCTGCCCGCTCGCTGCCGGCGTGATCTCATGGATCAAGTGCTGGAACCCGACGCTCACCAACCAGGACGCGCTCGACATGATGCACGCCGCCTGCGATACCATGCCCGACTCGCTCTTCCGCATCGGCGAACTCGGCGCCGGACGGATCAGCCTCGGCAACGTCGTCCTGCCGCGCTACTTCTGCGACCTGAAGCTCCAGTCGTGGCGGTTCAACGACATCTCGGGCAACAACAATGGCCGTCCCGACCCGGGTGAGACCGTGGCGCTCGTCGTCACCTACTACAACACCCTCGGCTGGCAGGACGCCACCGGGGTCACGGCCACGCTCGCCTGCTCCGACACCAACGTCCAGATTACGAAGGGCACGGCCGGCTTCCCGGACATCGCCGCCGGCGGCACCGGCAACTGCTCGGCCGACTCCTTCGTCATCAACGTGCCGACCTCGATTCCACCCCAGTATCTGACCTTCAAAGTCCTGACCCACGCCACGCCGGAACCGGCATATCCCCTCACCTACTTCCAGGTCAAGTGCGGCGAACCGCGACTGCTGATTGTCGACGACGACGAAGGGTCGGACTTCGAGAAGTACTACACCGCGGCCTGCGACTCCAACTACGTCCTCTACGACACCTACTCGGTGCAGGCTTCGGGCTCGCCATCGTCCGACACCCTGCGTCACTACCCGGTCGTGGCCTGGTTCACGGGCAACGCTACGACCAACACCCTCACCGCAACCGACCGGACCAACCTGACAAGCTACCTCGACAACGGCGGCAACCTCTTCATCGCCGGTCAGAACATCGCCCAGGATATCTCCGCCGAACCCTTCCTCAACGACTACCTCCACGCCTCGTTCGTGGAAGACTCCGCCGGCAAGATTTACATGATCGGCGTGCCGGGCGACCCGATTACCAGCTCGAACCCAACCGATGCCGACACGATGGTGCTCGGCGGTGCCGGCGGCGCGAACAACTCCAAGTCGGCCGACGGCATCAGGCCGACCGGCGGCGCCGTGGGCAGCGCCACCTACAAAGACTACGCGGACACGACGGTACAGGCCGTCATCCGCTATGACGGCGCGTACAAAGTGGTCTTCTTCTCCTGCGCGTTCGAGGCAATCGACCACTCGGTCTCACGCTACCTTCAGAAGTGGACCCTGATGCAGCGGATACTCGCCTGGTTCGGCGAAGGCATCCCGCCGGCTATTGCCCAGCAGATGCGTGAGCCGGAGATTAAGCCCTACGCGATCAAGGTCAGCCCGAACCCCTTCCGGCGTCAGGCCCTGGTCGAGTTCACCGCGCCGGTTTCAGGCCGGATGGAACTCAGGACCTTCTCGACCGACGGACGCATGGTCGCAAGCGAGACCCAGACCGCCTTCATCGGCCAGCGCATGAGCTTCAAGCTGGACGGCGCGAAGCTCGCGAACGGCACCTACCTGGTGCAGGTGAAGACGCCGGTCGGCGTCTACGCCCAGAAAACTGCGGTTCTGAAGTAGCTGGAAGCCCGTAGACATCAAGGGGCGGCCGCAAGGCCGCCCCGTTCTCTATGCCGTCTCAGCGGCCCGTGCGCACTGTCCGACAGGAACCTTCGAGGCCAACCCGCCATGCCACGGTGCCGGTGGCTCTGGCGGTGGAGCTTCAAGAGCTTGACCTGAACCGACGTACCGCCGGCCCTGCCATTGTCGCCCATCCGTAGCGCGACCCGCCTTCACCGGTTTGACTTTGCCGCTGCATGCAATATGATAGATGGACGATAGTAGTGGGCACCCTCAGCCTGGGTCCCGATTCAGCTAACAGATATCAATGCCTGGAGGCAAACACATGCGTCTGAGAACCTTGCTCGTCATTTCCGCCGTAGTTGCGCTGACCTTCGCATATCCGGACTACAATCGTCCGATCGTCAGCAGGGACGGCGAGGAGCACATGGCCGGCCAGCTTGTCATCCAGCTCGCCCCGTCCCAGCGCGGGCTGGTTCAATTGAGCAAGTCCGAAGGCGTCGTGCTCTTCGGCGTCCCCGCGCTCGACAGACTGAGCCGCACGTGGCACGTCAATGAAGCCGAGCCGCTGATGCGCAAACCCCACCCGACCGACATCGACCGGAAGTACGGCCTCGACCTCCAGTACGTCGTCCAATTCGACGTCGACCAGGACGTCGCCCCGGTCATGGCCGAGTATCAGTCGCTGGCCGAAGTCGAGCTGGTCTGCCCGAACGGCGTCATGCGCTTCGACGAAGCGCCCAACGACCCGCTCTACCCCAGCCAGTGGCATTGGCAGAACCTGAATGCGGTCGCTGCCTGGGGCATTGCCAAAGGCGACTCCTCGGTGCTCAACGTGCCGCTCGACGACGGGCTCGACCTCGACCACCCCGACATCAAGGCCAACCTGTGGATCAACTCGGCCGAGGACATCAACCACAACGGCGTGTTCGACACGCTCTGGTACCCGGACGGCGACCTCAACGGCGTTGACGAGGATGGCAACGGGTTCTATGACGACGTGGTCGGGTACGACTTCGTCGGCGGCGACGCGATACCGCAGTGCGAAGGCACTGATGACCATGGCACCCACTGCTGGGGCGTCTCCAACGCCGTGACCAACAACGGTGTGGGAGTCGCCGGCGCCACCTGGAACAGCCGCACGATTTCCGTGCGCTGCGGCAGCAGCGGCGGCGTCAACATCGGTGCCGCCATCCAGGCGATAAACTACCTGACGAACCTGAATATCTGGTCCATCTCGATGAGCTTCGGCAGCAACCAATTCTACCAGCCGATGGCAAACGCCTGCCAGGCGGCCTGGGACTACGGCGCAGTCCCGTTCGGCTCAGCCGGCAACGAGTACGAACGCGGTCAGCGCTACCCGGGCTGCTACGACGGCGTCGAGAACGTCGCTGCGTCCAACTCGGGCGACTTGAAAGCGGACTTCTCCAACTGGGGACCGTGGGTTGACGTCACGGCTCCGGGCGTGGGCATCTACTCAACCGTTCCCCGCCCGACGAACTACGCCACGATGGACGGCACCTCGATGGCCTGCCCGCTCGCTGCCGGCGTGATCTCATGGATCAAGTGCTGGAACCCGACGCTCACCAACCAGGACGCGCTCGACATGATGCACGCCGCCTGCGATACCATGCCCGACTCGCTCTTCCGCATCGGCGAACTCGGCGCCGGACGGATCAGCCTCGGCAACGTCGTCCTGCCGCGCTACTTCTGCGACCTGAAGCTCCAGTCGTGGCGGTTCAACGACATCTCGGGCAACAACAATGGCCGTCCCGACCCGGGTGAGACCGTGGCGCTCGTCGTCACCTACTACAACACCCTCGGCTGGCAGGACGCCACCGGGGTCACGGCCACGCTCGCCTGCTCCGACACCAACGTCCAGATTACGAAGGGCACGGCCGGCTTCCCGGACATCGCCGCCGGCGGCACCGGCAACTGCTCGGCCGACTCCTTCGTCATCAACGTGCCGACCTCGATTCCACCCCAGTATCTGACCTTCAAAGTCCTGACCCACGCCACGCCGGAACCGGCATATCCCCTCACCTACTTCCAGGTCAAGTGCGGCGAACCGCGACTGCTGATTGTCGACGACGACGAAGGGTCGGACTTCGAGAAGTACTACACCGCGGCCTGCGACTCCAACTACGTCCTCTACGACACCTACTCGGTGCAGGCTTCGGGCTCGCCATCGTCCGACACCCTGCGTCACTACCCGGTCGTGGCCTGGTTCACGGGCAACGCTACGACCAACACCCTCACCGCAACCGACCGGACCAACCTGACAAGCTACCTCGACAACGGCGGCAACCTCTTCATCGCCGGTCAGAACATCGCCCAGGATATCTCCGCCGAACCCTTCCTCAACGACTACCTCCACGCCTCGTTCGTGGAAGACTCCGCCGGCAAGATTTACATGATCGGCGTGCCGGGCGACCCGATTACCAGCTCGAACCCAACCGATGCCGACACGATGGTGCTCGGCGGTGCCGGCGGCGCGAACAACTCCAAGTCGGCCGACGGCATCAGGCCGACCGGCGGCGCCGTGGGCAGCGCCACCTACAAAGACTACGCGGACACGACGGTACAGGCCGTCATCCGCTATGACGGCGCGTACAAAGTGGTCTTCTTCTCCTGCGCGTTCGAGGCAATCGACCACTCGGTCTCACGCTACCTTCAGAAGTGGACCCTGATGCAGCGGATACTCGCCTGGTTCGGCGAAGGCATCCCGCCGGCTATTGCCCAGCAGATGCGTGAGCCGGAGATTAAGCCCTACGCGATCAAGGTCAGCCCGAACCCCTTCCGGCGTCAGGCCCTGGTCGAGTTCACCGCGCCGGTTTCAGGCCGGATGGAACTCAGGACCTTCTCGACCGACGGACGCATGGTCGCAAGCGAGACCCAGACCGCCTTCATCGGCCAGCGCATGAGCTTCAAGCTGGACGGCGCGAAGCTCGCGAACGGCACCTACCTGGTGCAGGTGAAGACGCCGGTCGGCGTCTACGCCCAGAAAACTGCGGTTCTGAAGTAGCTGGAAGCCCGTAGACATCAAGGGGCGGCCGCAAGGCCGCCCCTATCTGTTTGCTGTCTTGGCGGCCCGTACCAGCCGGCGATGTCCGCGCTGTACGGCAAGGGCCGCTGCGACGATGCCGGCTAGAGCTTCAGTACCTTGACCGAAACCGGCGTACCACCGGCCCTGCCGTTCACGATGTACACGCCCGGCGCGGCTGAAGTCGGCAGAGACAGCCGGTGAACTCCCGCCTCAAACCTCCCCCGCGCCAGCACAGCGAGCCGCCGTCCGTCGGCCGCGTACATCCGGATGTCTACGTCCGCAGCCTGCGGGAGCACGAGCGATATCCGCCCGTCGGCCGCCAGCAGGGCGCCGCGCGGGCTCTGCGCCCGGGCCGGCCGCGGCTCCTTGACTCCGACCATCGTATCGCAGATCGCATGATAGCCCACTGTCTCCGGCACCAGGGGCAGCGTATCCCAGAAGACGTCGCACGCCTCGTCCTCCATCCGGCCGCCGTCGATTGGGAACGAATCCCTGATAGGGAGCTGCGAATCGGTGCATATCTCCCGGCTGCCGTTCTGGCTGAACGTGGCGAAGTGGAAGTCCTCCTTGCCCAGGAAACTGAAGCTGCTGGTCCAGCCGGCGGCAGCGTACCCGCCGGCCGCAGTCTGGACCAGCGGGTACGGCACGTCGGACGCAAGCCCCGGGTAGTTCTGGCTCGGGTGGGAGTACGCCCACTGTATTCCGCCGACCGGCGTGAGCTTAAGCAACAGGAAGTTCGGGCTGGGCGTTCCCGGTCCCACGCTTCTTGTCAGCCCGCAGAGCGCGGAACCACCGTCAGTGGTCGCGACCAGCGAACGGTCATCCAGCACCTGCTCGTCCTGAACGCCCCAGCCGTAGGTGGACTGCCATATCGGGATGCCGGATGCCGTGCACTGCATCACGAACATGTCAGCCGTGACCCCCGGGTTGGTGCCGTAGCTCCTCGTCCAACCGGCGGCCATCACGTTCGTCTGCACGTCCTCAACGACCGAGTACGCCTCATCGTCCACTTCACCGCCCACATAGTTCATCCACAGCAAGTTGCCCAGCGAGTCGAGCTTCAGCACGTAGGCATCGAAGCTGCCCACGGCCAGGACCTCCGCCCGACCGGCCACCGCCAACCCGCCGTCCCTTGCCTCGGCTATCGAGTAGCCCTCTTCCGCGCCCAAGTGCGGGTTGCACCAGTAGACCCTGGTCCACAGGGGCAGCCCAACCTGGTTCAGCTTCATCACCAGCAGGTTCGGGTAAGGCGGCGGGCCGTACGTGTAGGTGTAGCCGGCCAATGCGTAGCCGCTGTCCTGAGTTTGGACGATGGAAAACGCCCGGTCGTCGGCGTTGCCGCCCAGCGCCCACGCCCATTGCAGGTTGCCGGCGCTTCTCAGCTTGGCCACCAGCACGTTCGCGTTGGGTATGCCCGGCCCGTAACTCTGCGTCCAGCCGCAGAGCGCGTAGCCGCCGTCGGCGGTTCGAACCATCGAGTTTGCCTCCTCGTCGTCCTCCCCGGCCGAGACGAGCGACCACAGTGGCACGCCCAGCGGGTCGGTCTTGACTACGAGGATGTTGGTAAATGCGGGCGCGTTGGACCCGTAGCTGCGGGTCCAGCCCGCGAGGCAATACCCCGAATCCGAGCTCTCGACCAGTGCGAGCGCTCGTTCATCCAGCGTATCGCCGTATATCATCGCCGGCTCCTGCGCCGATGCAGCAGCGGCGAATGCAAGCAGTACTGCGGCGTAGACCGCCGCGTGCTTCAACTGCATACTAACCTCCCATTTGGCTTCCATATAATGCGACCGATACGAACCCTTGTCAATAGCCAATCGTGCGCGGCCGCCGGCCGCGCCGCCCGTCAAGAATCGCCTATTGTGCCGCCGGGATTTGCGGGCCGCAAGCTGCTGGCCGCAAGCCGCGAGCTGTCCGCGTTGATTGGCCTCGGCGGCCCCTGTCTGACAGCGCGGCCGAGACCGTACAACGTTGACCTCTGAGGTCCCTGTCGGGCAGTGCATCGTTAGCCGGCTCGCTCAACTGGAAACTGGTCCCTCGCGGCCGTAGGCCGCGTTGCGCCTTGACATCGGGCGGGATTGTGGAAAGTGGCCCTCACGACCTCGGGCGCGTCACACTCTTGCTTCCGGCGGGTCGGCGACGCCTATCGGCGGCAGCGAACCAGGCAGGTCGAGACGTGCCGCGCCAATCCGGTAGTCAGCCATTCCGTAGTAGACGTCAAAGCGGTTCGGCGAACCGATGTCGTCGCGACGGTCGATGCCGGTGGGGAACACGACGTCTGCGACGGCCCCGCGGTGTTCCTGGGGTAACTCCGGCGTCAGCACCGGCTCCGCCGAACGGTACCGGATGGAGCGCGGGTGCTCGTTTGAGAGTATCATCAAGCCGGCCGAGTAGCACAGCTTGCGTCCGTCCTTGCCCGGCCCCGCCCCGTCGCTCACGCCGTGGTAAATGATCAGCCAACCGTGCTGCGTCAGGATAGGCGGAGTGCCGCCGCCGATCTTCAGTCGCTCCCAGGGCGCAACCGGGGCGGCCAGACGGTGATGCGAATTGAGCAGACCGAGGGGCTGCGGTTCGAAGCCCTTCATTGGCATCGGGCAGTAGGAAATCCAGATGCTCTCACGGTCCAGATTCACTGCCCGGGATGAGGGGAGGCGGGCGGTCTCGCGCGGGCGAGTACCGGGGAAGAGGGGACGATGAAGGAGAGCCATCTGCATCTTTCCGGAGTGATTGGGAATGGCGACCGGAAAGACGCTGGCATCCTTGTTGTCCACATGGACGAAATCGATGCCGCGATACGGATCAAAAGTCGCGAGCCCCAGCCGCCTCCAGTGGAACAAATCCTCCGATTCGGCCAAAGCGACCCGTGGACCCTGGGGCGAAAGCGCCGTGTAGGTCATCAGGTAGCGCCGGAGCGGCTCCACGAACGTGATCCGAGGGTCCTCACAGCCACCTCGGCCGTCGGGCCGCCGCTCGTAATCGGTTTCCGGCTCCAGGGCGATGCCGAGCCGCTCGACGCCCGTCGCGTCGCCGGCTTCATTGAAGTGCACGCGGGCAATGCCGATACGCGAGTAGTCGCCCCGCGCGACCAGCCGCGGAAACAGATAGAGCTCTCGGTCAGGCCCACGGACGGCAGCCGGATTGAGAATGCCTTCCACCTCGTGGGGATTGCCCGGCTCCGGCTCCATCACCACCGCAAGGCGCTGCAACTTGAGTCCACTCATCATATCCTCTCGAAACGTCGCGCTTGCCCGCCGCCGTAGTCGTCGCCTCCCACAGACAGGACATCACGTGCCAAAGCCATCCCCTTCACAACCAAGCTCACGATTCCGTGTCGCTGTGCCTTGACGCTGTCCGCCAATCTGCAATCTAGAATCTGGAACCTTCAATGACATCGTCATGCCGCGACTCGGCAATATCACTCGCCCTTCGGCTTGTGCCGCAGCGATTTGCGCTTCTTCGACTCGACTGCCTTGATGCTTTGGGCGGCCGGCAGGTTCTCCGGCATCGTGCCGCCCAGCTCGCGGATAGTCTGCCGGACCTTCGCGCCGACCTCATGGTGCGTCCGGCCCGCCTGCTCCTTACCCTTCACTTTGTCGCGCCGCAGCTTCTCTTCGGTCTGCGTGGCGCGGAACAGATTCGCCGCGAGTTCGGTGCTGCCCATGTGGTCGAGAATGTCCTTGCCCTTGCTCAGCCGCTTCCGGTCGCGAATGTTCTGTGCCGACAACCCACCATAGAGACCTTGATAGCCGTGGTTCTGGAATATAGCATAGTCCAGCGACGTGACTACGCCCGCGCTCCTGGCAACGCCGGCCAGCTTGACGTTGTGCAGCTTCATCTCGCGTCGGAGCAGCAGTCTGCGCTCCTCCTCACCTGACAGCTCCGCCATCTCCTGTCGCCGGGTCTGGACCGCGAAGTAGGTCTGCCCCAGCGCCACGATGTCCTTGGCGGGGTCCGCGTTCTGGACAACCAGATAGCAGGCGTAGCGCGAGAGGAACACGGTCCTGATTGCCCGCTGCGCCCCGCTGCCGATGTCGACCATTTCGGTGACGTCAACGAAATGGTCTTCTGGTTTCTGCCCGCTGTTGAAACACGCCAGCCGCGCCTTCTGGATGACCTGCTCGAAGTTCCGGTAGTCGGAATATCCGAGCACCTGCGCGAACTCCCGGCTCGACCAGAACTCAGCGCCGGACGCATTGACCCGGCGAATCCGTTCAAAGGGTGACTTGTGGCCGCCGTTCGGGCTCATCACGTAATTACTCATCGACTACCTCCTCAAACCGATCAACGATGTACGCACTGCCTGACAGCGATCGCTGCGGCCGACCACCGATGCACGATGTACGATTCCTCGCCCCGCCGTCTTTGCCAACCTGCAATCTGAAATGCCGTCCGACCTTGGCGTCTTCACCGCCTGATCCGCCACTTTGCAGTTTGATGTTTGCATTCTGCATTTTGAATTGGCGGGCTTAGCCCGCTGGTGCCTTGACATCGCTTCGAAATGTGGGAAGCGTCCCGCGTTTCCTTCGGCATGCGGTTACTCGGCGCGCCGATAGAATGCTCACAACCGCAGACCTTTGCAGGCTTCAATCAGATATAGTCTGGCTGCAAAGGCCAGGCCTTCGCCACCTTCGAGTCGACGTTGCAGTGCGAGCAAGTGCGACAAGTGCGTTTCAACTGAGAATCCGGGCACGAGCCAGGGAACTACCTTCAAGAGATAGACGATTGCCCCAACATCCGTAAAGGACAAGTGACCAGACCATTCTTGGGTGTCGACGATAGTCAACCCCGCCGCTGTCAATTGAGGCCCATACTTCTCCAGCGTCGCCTCAGGCCATTGAGGCCTAGCGTCAAATGCCGCCAATAAGTCATACCATGACCCATGCACCTGCTCGGTCAGGAAAGTGCCGCCCGGAGCAAGAATACGAGCTACTTCCCTGGGGTTGAACGCGGAATGACGGTTCAGGACAAGGTCAAACTCTTCATTCGCAAAAGGCATGCCCCCATCGACAGTCAGGCGCACATCAGCTACCTGTGCGCCAAAGGGCGATAGATGCTCGGTGGCCAGCCGGAAGTTAGGCGGATGGTTTTCCGTTGCCACAACCTTCTTCGGCCAGTCTGTCCGCAGCTTCAGAAATCGCTCGCCCCCGCCCGTGCCCAGGTCGATCACCGAGGAAGCGTGGCGCATCAGCTCGGCGGCCCGTGAAGAATAAGACCAGGTAGGCTGCTCCTCTAGCATCCTGCCATCCAGATGGAAGAAATCCCACCCTGAGAAGGGCTGTTGCTCCTCGCGTTTCCAAGTCTCAACAGACTCATTCATATCCATGTGTGTCTTGGCCTGCTACGGACATATCGGGATCCTATCCAGCCGGCGGCCCGGTCGGACCGGATCAACGACCATCGTCTGCGCAAGAAGCAAGGCGTGGCCGCCGTCACCTTCCGGAATGAACCGGACCGCCTCAATCCGGAATCCCGCGTTCTTCAGCCATGCCTCGTAGGTTCCTTGGTCGGCATGACTCCAGAACATCTTGGCTCCGGCCACACCCAGCCAGTTCTCTTCGGTTCCGGTCCACGCCTGATGGCCCACAGTGCAGAGAAGCCATCCGCCAGGCTTCAGCCAGGTCCTGATCTTTCCAAACAGGTCCGGCTGCTCGCTGACCGGGATGTGGATGATTGAGTAGAGCGATACGACGGCATCGAACTCGCCGGCCATGAAGGCCGTCGTTGTCATGTCAGCACACATGAACTCTGCTCTGGGGAAGAGAGGGGGAAGAGAGGGACACTTCCCCGATTTCTTTTCTGAATTGTGTCAAGGGCCTTGTCCATGTCCCAGCCGAGCGCAGCGCAGGAGGGGTTAGGGGTCTGGGACTAGGGTTCGGGCCCTTGGTCCCTAATCCCCAGTCCCTAGTCCCTGCCTGATAGTCGCCGGACGGGAAGACCTCGCTGTTCTGGTCGAAGTGGTCTGCCTGTGCGTTGCACGCAGACAGGTCGACCAGACGTTTGACGGAGTCGGGCGCGTTCCCCATCGAGGTTCAGCTTATCGGGCGCTGGGACAATGTCAATCAACTGACCGGAAACCGACATGGATGCCACAAGAGCACAAAAGACACGAAACGGATGAGTGCGGAGAGGAGGCGAATCGTCTCATTCGGTTTGGCCTCCACGGCCCCTGTCAGGCAGTGCGTGAGCATCGTGGCTTTCTATCTCGGGGTTCGGGCCAGGAGGAAAGGGCTGCCAGACTCTGGTCTGGGTCGGTCCGATTCTCGGAGGGACAGAAGATGCATAGCCGTCGCTCAGTTGCCGGCTCGATGGAATGTCCTGGTCAAAGCCGACGAAGGCAGGGCGGTGAACGCAGCCCGAACAGCCAAGTTGGTCGGAGGCCTGAATGGTGCGTTGTACACGAATAGCGAGGCGACGTGAGCCAGTTATCGACCGGCATCCAGCAGCGCAATCGCGCCAGGGTAGTTGCACGTGTCTCTGAGCGCAGGTCACAACGCGGCACAGAGCACCTAACCTACTGAACTTCAGCAAGATACGGCGCAGGATAGACGCCAAGGCGCGCTGAAGGTTGCCGGGATTGCCACTCCAAGAGTCACTTAGGGGACGGTTGGGGGAGTCGTCCCCGGAGTGGTTCTTGGAGTAAATGCTTGAGTGAATCGCAGGGTGACTTC
>CAZSUX010000013.1:0-21085 GCA_964610135.1 uncultured bacterium
AGGGGCTAGGGGCGAGGGGCTAGGGAAGATGCGGAAGGTCGTCATCACGCGGTAGGTCGGAGACGGCGTTGGCAGGACAGAGAATCTGGACTGTCCTGCCAGGCCCGAGGACGGACCGTGCAGTCCGCATTTTCTGCGCTAGACCCAGGAGAGACGATAGTCGGCCAATCTTGATGCGTTCAGGCCAAGGCCGAATTCACTAAGTAACTTACAATCAAGCTATTAGATGCCTGACTGCTTGCATAAGTGGTCGCTCTGGGTATTGCCTTGGGAACCGTTCCCGGGACGGTTCGGGGTGTGGTCTGGAATGCGACTCGGAAGGGCTCTTGGACGGGGATTGTCGGTATGACTTTCGCCGCCACTCACAGTCCGATTGTCGTATCGATTCGGATGTCGGTTCTGGAAGGGACTGCTGCGGTCACGTGCACGGCGGTTTGCTGTCTGAATCTCGCTGCCACTACCAGCGCGACTTCGATGGCGACACGCGCGGCGGTTTCGGCGATGACCTGCAGTCCGACCTCGGTCGCGACCTTCACGGCGACATTCGAGTTCTCGTAGACGCCTCCATCATGGCACGGGTTCATGCCTCCACTAGACCTCTGGACCACTAGACCACTTCTGCCCCGTTTGACCCATGGGGCTTTTCCTGCTACCATTCCTGCGTCTGACGGGCAGGCTATGCCGGCCCGGAGGAATCAGAATCGAAGCCATTCTCCGACGAGGACCGTCGGAACGCCGAGCGCCGAACGCCGAAGTGCGAACTGCGGACATCGGGATTCGCACTGGAGAGCTGTCTGAGTCTTGAGGAAGCGCTTCATCTGAGATTAGTTAGCAGTTAAGAGTTAGCCGTTAGCAGTCGCGACTCCTAACTCCTAACCACTAACTCCTAACTTAGAAGGATCGACCATGAACGAGTCAGATGCTGTACGTGAGCACCGGCTCGGTGTTGTTGCTGTGTTCGTTGAGAACCGGCTCGACACCGCGCCCAAGGTGAACCAGATACTGAGCGAGTACGGCCGGATTCTTGTCGGCCGGATGGGCATCCCCTACCGGGAACGGAACCTGTCGGTCATTTCCGTCATCGTTGACGGTTCGAATGACGACATTGGCGCGATGACCGGGAAGCTGGGGGCAATCCCGGGCGTGAGCGTGAAGGCGGCGCTTCGAAGGAAAGAGGGCAATGCAGAATGCAAACTGCAAAATGCAAAGGTCAAAATGGCAGAAGGACCGGAGGAAATGCGATGAGCACAGCCTCGAGGTCTGACGTAGTTGATTTCATCGACGACCGCAGGATAGAGGAGACGCTCGCCGCGGCCAGGCCGGACCAGGCGCGCGTGCGGGAAGTGCTCGCGAAGTCTCTGTCGAAGAAGCGGCTGGAGCCGGAGGAGACCGCGGCACTGCTTGCCATCAAGGACCCTGAGTTATGGCAGGAGGTGTTCGCCGCCGCCCGGAAGCTGAAGGCCGATGTGTACGGCAACCGCATCGTGCTGTTCGCGCCGCTCTACGTCGGGGACAAGTGCATCAACAACTGCGCCTACTGCGGGTTCAGAAGCTCCAACCGTGACGCGGTCCGTAAGACACTGACCGACGATGAACTCCACTCCGAGTTGGTCGCGCTCGAGGGGCAGGGGCACAAGCGGCTGATTCTCGTCTGGGGTGAGCACCCGGACTATTCGCCCGAGGAGATGGCGCGCGTTGTCGGTATCGTCTACTCGACCAAGGTCGGCAAAGGCGAAATCCGCCGAGTCAACATCAATGCCGCGCCGCTGGACGTCGAGGGCTATCGGACGATGAAGGCGGTTGGTATCGGTACGTACCAGGTGTTCCAGGAAACGTACCACCATCCGACCTATCGGAGGGTGCACCCGGCGAACACGCGCAAGGGCGACTACGTTTGGCGTCTGACCTCGCACGATCGGGCGATGGAGGCAGGGGTAGACGACGTGGGCATCGGGGCTTTGTTCGGGCTGTACGACTGGCGATTCGAGGTGATGGGTCTGCTTGCGCATACGATTCACCTCGAGGAGCGGTGCGGGGTCGGACCGCACACCATCAGTTTCCCGCGCGTCAACCTCGCCTCGAACGTCCAGCTCGACCGTTCGCACTTCGTATCGGACGAGGACTTCAAGAAGGTGATTGCGGTCCTGCGGCTGTCCGTGCCCTACACCGGCATGATTCTCACCGCGCGCGAGACGCCGGAGTTGCGGCGGGAATGTCTGCAGCTCGGGGTCTCTCAGATCGACGCCGGCTCTCGCATCGAGCTCGGCGCGTACCAGGAATGCCGCGACAGGGAATGCCAGCAGCTCGAGCGGGAGCAGTTCGAGTTGCACGACACGCGGCCGCTCGACGCCGTGGTGGGCGAGCTCATCCGCGACGAGTACATACCGAGCTGGTGTACTTCCTGCTACCGGTTGGGGCGCACCGGCGAGCATTTCATGGAGTTCTCGATTCCCGGATTCATCAAGCGCTACTGCACGCCGAACGCTCTGACCACGCTGGCCGAATACCTGACCGACTACGCGTCCGAGCAGACGAAGCGCGACGGTTTCACCCTGATTGAGCGAGAGACGGCGCAGATAGCCGACGAGAAGAGGCGCGCCGAGGTGGAGGACCGAATCGAGAGAATAAAAACCACCGATGAACGAGACCTTTACTTCTGACAACGCACTATGCTTGATGCATGATGCACCACGCCGGACATGCCCAGCGTCGAGCGTGATGCGTAGAGCGTAGAGCATTTCCATGGAACGAACACCCAAGTCCATGCGGCTCCACATCGGCATCTTCGGCCGCCGCAATGTCGGCAAGTCGTCGCTCCTGAACGCGCTCACCCGCCAGCAGGTTTCAATCGTGTCCGACATCGCCGGCACCACCACCGACCCGGTCGAGAAGCCGATGGAACTGCTCCCGCTCGGCCCGGTGCTGTTCATCGACACCGCGGGCGTCGACGACATCGGAGCACTCGGTGCGGAGCGGGTGGCGAAGACTCGGAAGGCGCTTGACCGTACCGACCTCGGCGTCATCGTGGCCGATTCCGGCGAATGGGGCGAATTCGAAGAGGGTATCGCGGCCGAGCTGAAGCAGCGGAAGGTGCCGGTGCTCGTTGTCTTCAACAAGAGCGACCGGGGCCGGCCCGCGCCGGAACTCGAGGCCCGGCTGCGCGACGACGGCATCCGTTCGGTGCAGACCGCGGTCGACCGCGGCGAGGGTGTGCTGGCGGTGCGCGACGCGCTGATCGCTACGGCGCCCGACGACTTCCTCGCGCCGGACCCGATCATCGGCGACCTGCTGCCCGAGGGCGGCCTCGCCGTGCTGGTCGTGCCGATTGACAAGGAAGCGCCCAAGGGCCGCATCATTCTGCCGCAGGTGCAGACCATCCGTGACCTGCTCGACCACGGCCAGCTTTCGCTCGTGGTGCGCGAGCACGAACTCAAGGGTGCGCTGGCGCGGCTCAGCCGGAAACCCGACATCGTGGTGACCGACTCGCAGGCCTTCGCCAAGGTTGCGGCCGACACGCCGGTCGACGTGAAGCTGACGTCGTTTTCTATACTCTTCGCGCGGTTCAAAGGGGAACTGACCGAGATGGTCCGCGGCGCGACCGCGATCGACCGGCTCAAGCCGGGCAACTCGGTGCTCGTGGCCGAGAGTTGCACCCACCACCCGATTGAGGACGACATCGGCCGGGTGAAGATACCGAACTGGCTCCAGCAGAAGGTCGGCGGCAGGCTCGAGTTCACCACGCACCAGGGGCACGACTTCCCGCAGGACGTCTCGCCGTTCCGGCTGGTGATTCACTGCGGTGCGTGCATGACCAACCGGCGCGCGGTCCTGAACCGCGTGGCGCGGTGCCGAGACCAGGGCGTGCCGATTACCAACTACGGCCTGACCATAGCCTATTCGCTCGGTATCTTCGAGCGGGCGCTTGAGCCGTTCCCGGCCGCGCTCGAAGCCTACCGCGAGGTGAAGGCAACCAAGTGAGAGGGAAACCGGGGACTGTCCCTTCGCAGGGCCCTGTGCGACTCCGAGGGACTGTCCCCAGTTTTCCCGTCGCAGGAGAGGTGCTAACGTGAGCGGTTCTGAACTCAATCCCTGGGACGGCGGCTGACCGGGCATGCAGGCCGCGGGCGCGGTCTTCAAATTGCTGCAGGGCAAAGGCGGTGGAAAACGGGGACTGTCCCGCGCCGCTCGTTCCAACGGTGCCCCGGGCATGTCCGGCGCAGGCGCTCCGGGGGACTGTCCCCGGTCTTCAGGCCCGACCCGTGAAGAGGTGCTGGCCTGGCTCAGAGAAGAGGAAGGATGGAAGCTCGATTTCCTCTGGGAGGACGCCGACCGGGTGCGGCGCGAGCACGTGGGCGACGAAGTCCACCTGCGCGGGCTGATCGAGCTTTCGAACTACTGCCGCCGCGACTGCCTCTATTGCGGCATCCGCGGCAGTCGGAGGATAGAGCGCTATCGGATGACCGAGCAAGAAGTGATGGGCTGCGCCCGGACGGCTCAGAGACTCGAATACGGCACGGTCGTACTCCAGTCCGGAGAAGACCTTGGGTTGACAAGTGACTTCATCACCAACCTCGTCCAGCGCATCAAGTCCGAGACGCCGATGGCCGTAACCTTGTCGCTCGGCGAACGTAGCCGCGAGGAACTGGAGCAGTGGCGCACTGCCGGCGCGGACCGGTACCTGCTCAAGCACGAGACCTCGGATTCCGAGTTGTTCCGGCGCATTCACCCTCACCTCAGTCCTCTCGCTTCAGGGGTGGGGAGGCCGGAGTCTGAGCCCTCGCCCCGTCGGGGAGAGGGTGCGGGTGAGGGGTCCTCTGCCAATGAGAGAATCGTACTCCTGAAGCAGCTCCGCGAGCTCGGCTACGAAATCGGCTCAGGCGTGATGGTCGGAATCCCGGGGCAGAGCTATGAGTCCCTTGCCGATGACATAATGCTCTTCAGTGACTTCGACATGGATATGGTCGGCTCCGGCCCGTTCGTGCCACATCCGGATACGCCGCTCGGCCGGCAATCGCCGGCCGAAAGTCCGAAGTCCGAAGTCCAAAGTCCGAATTCCCTGACCCCCAGCCCCCAATCCCAAGTCCCTGCCTCAGATGTCATGACCACCAAGGTTGTCGCGCTGACGCGTCTTGTCTGCCCGGACGCGAACATCGTTTCGACCACGGCCCTGGCGACCATCAACAGAGAGCACGGCCGCGAACTGGGGCTCGAGCGCGGGGCCAATGTCTGGATGCCGAATCTGACTCCGCTCAAGTACCGGGCGCTGTACGAGATTTACCCGGGCAAGGCCGCGGTTATCGATACGGCGGAGCAGTTTCACGAGAACCTGCTGGCCACGTTGCGGTGCATCGGCCGCGTTCCGGGCAAAGGTCCGGGTAATCGAACGAAGTGACCTAGTGGTCCCGTGGCCCAGTGGTCAAGTGGACGGCGGCGAATCCAGACATGCGTGCTTGTTCCGCATCGCACTAGACCACTAGACCACTCGACCTCTTGACCATTGCTCCCCGCTTCCTTGACCCGTCACTGCCCGGCATCTATACTGGCCGGACATGCCTGAGGTGTTCGTTCCCCCGGTGGCAAAGCCACACGAGCCCCGCCCGGCAGTGCGCGAGCGCCACATCTGGCTGTTCGTCGCCCTCGTTCTCACAGCCCTCACTCGTCTCTGGTTCATACTCGGAATGCGCGGCCACCCGTTCTCTACTATCGGGTCGCAGATGCTCGATTCCTGGTACTATCACCGCTGGGCAATCGAGATAACCTCGGGCAGTCTCTGGGGCTCGGACGTCTTCTTCCTGCGGCCGCTCTATCCCTACCTGCTGGCGTTTGTCTACGCGGTCTTCGGCCAGCACGTCCTGGCCGTGCAGCTCGTTCAGGCCGCGTTCGCTACCATCTCCTGCTTCCTGCTCTACGATACGACCCGCCGCATCTTCGGCAAGCGCCCCGCGGTTTTCGCGTGCTTCGGCTTTGCCCTGACCGGTATCCTGGTTTTCTACACCGGGACGCTTCTGTATGTCGAAATCACAGTCCTGCTCAGTCTGCTTTTCCTTTGGCTCATTCTGGTCGCGGGCAGGCGTATCTGGTTGTGGATTCCGGCCGGAGTCAGCTTCGGCCTTCTGGTTATCTGCCGGCCCGAGATGCTGGCGTTGTTTCCTTTCCTGCTCGTCTGGCTCTCCAGGAAGTCCATAGTCGGCAGTCCATCGTCCACAGTCCCTAGTCCTTCGTCCCGGATCCCTCGCCGGTGGCTCGTGGCGATGGTGGTCGTGGCCCTGGCTGTCATCGCCGTCGTGCCGGTGCGAAACTACCTGGTCGCGCGCGACCCCGTGCTGTTCACCGCCCATTCCGGTATCAACTTCTACTACGGCAACAATCCGGCCGCCGACGGCACGTGGCAGCCGACTCGCGAACTGGAGAAGGGCGGCGGGTTCTCGCACGAGCGGCAAAGCGAAATCAGCCGCACCATAGAGGGGAAAGAAGTGAAGCCGTCGCAGGCATCGGCTCATTGGGTAGAGCAGGGACTCAAGTTCATCACCGAGCACCCGGTCGCGTACTTCGAGTTGCTCGGCCGCAAGTTCCAGCTCTTCTTCAGCAACTACGAGGTGCCGAACGACTATTATCCGGAGACCGCCCGCGCCGCGTCGCTTCCGCTCAGGCTGGCGTTCGTGAACTTCGGCCTGGTGCTGGCGCTCGGGCTGGTCGGCATTATCTGGGCGTTGCCAAGACGCGCACAGGCGCTGCCCGCATACCTGTTCGTCGCCGCCTACCTTGTCTCCGCCCTGCTCTTCTACGTGCTGTCGCGGCTGCGCGCGCCGGTGATTCCTTTCCTCCTGATGTTCGCCGGGTTCGGTCTGAGCGAAGTGGTCGAATCGTTGAGGCGGCGCCACAGCGCGCGGGCCTTCATCGGCCTGACGGTTGCGCTCGCCGTCTATCTTGTGGCCAGTCCGATTCCGGCCGGCCGCCGGAGCTACTCGGCGCAGGCATGGACCCAGACCGGCAACATCTACCTCGAGCAGCAGGATTTCGACAAGGCCGTCGATGCGTTCCACCGGGCGCTGGCCGCGCTGCCTTCCTACAACTATGCGCGCTACTCCCTTGTGCTGGCGCTGGCGGGAGCGGGCTCGGTCGCCGACGCCGAAGCCGAGCTGCTTGGGATCGAGCGGGCGACGGCCGGCTCCACCGACCGCACCACCATCCTGCGTCTGGCCGCAGCCCGGACTGCCGTCGCGAACGCGACCAGCACCGCCGACCCCGCCTGGAGACGGGCGCGCCGGCTGGCAGATGCCTGGGTCGCGGTCGCGGACGGTAAGTACTCCGTGGCCAGGTCGCTCTATCGCGCGTCTCTGGCCCAAGACCCGCGTGACTCCGAATCCAGCTTCCTGCTGGGGATGGTCTATGTCAGAATGAACAACCGGGCCCAGGCGCGCGAGTGGCTGACCCGCGCCACAAAGCTCGACCCCGCCAACGACGCGGCTCGTAACGCTCTCAAATCCCTGGATTCCCGGAAGCATCGGTAGCCCTGATTTCACCCGGAGGGAGGCAGCTCCCATGACGGCAGGGGAGGTGCAGTCGCCGCTCGTAGTCGCCGAGAACCTAGTTAAGCGGTTTGGCGAACTGGCGGCGGTCGACGGCGTTAGCTTCGAGATCGCGCCGCGCGAGGTAGTCGGGTTCCTCGGGCCGAACGGCGCGGGCAAGACCACGACCATCCGGATGCTTGCGTGCAACTCGCCCCGAACCGGCGGCCGGCTCGAAGTCTTCGGGCTGGATGTAGGAGCGCACCCGCGCGAAATCAAGGCGCAGCTCGGGGTCGTACCGCAGGACAACAACTACGATCCGGACCTTTCGGTTTGCGAGAACCTGCTGGTGTACGCCCGCTACTTCGGCATTCCCGCGCGCACGGCCAGACAGCGGGCGAGCGAGCTGCTCGAGTTCGTCCACCTGACCAACAAGGCGGCCGAACCGGTCGACGAGCTTTCGGGAGGCATGAAGCGACGGCTGATACTCGCGCGCGGGCTCATCAACACGCCGCGGCTGCTGGTGCTCGACGAGCCGACGACCGGTCTCGATCCGCAGGCGCGCCGGCTCATCTGGGAACGGCTGCGCGAACTGCGGCAGCGGGGCGTGACCGTCATCGTCACGACCCACTACATGGACGAAGCCGAGCAGATTTGCGACCGGCTGCTGGTGATGGACAACGGCAAGGTCATCGCCACCGGCTCGCCGAAGGCACTGATCGACGAGCACGCGGGGGACGAGGTGCTTGAAGTCGTTCCCGAGGACGGCGGGTCGGGCGCGGTCGAGGCGGCGCTGGGCGAATGCCGGTTCCAGAAGCTCGGTGACAAGTTCGAGGTATTCGCATCCGACTGCCCCGAGGCGCTGGAGCGTATCCGCGGGCGGGTGCGGCTGACTTCCTACAGCGTGCGCCGGGCGACGCTCGAAGACGTCTTCATCCGGCTGACCGGGCGGGAGCTTCGAGACTGAGGATGAGGACGAAGTCAGAATGCAAACTGCAAGATGCAAAGTGCAGAATGGCGGAACCGGAAAGGGCAGGTCGTGACTCGTCTGCTACCTGATCTGAGCATGCGCCTCTGGCAGGTCTGGTACCGCAACTTCCGGGTTTTCCGGCGGAACTTCCTCGTCAACTTCCTGCTGCCGATGGGCGAACCACTGCTTTACCTCGTGGCGATGGGCTACGGGCTCGGGTTCTTCATCAAACAGATTGACGGGATACCGTACGCGCGGTTCATCGGGCCGGGCCTGGTTTCGATTGCGATGATGTACGCCTCGTTCTTCGAGTGCACGTACTCTTCCTTTGTCCGGATGATATTCCAGCGGACGTTCGACGCCATCATCGCCACTCCGGTCAACGTCGAAGAGGTCGTGGCCGGCGAGATATTCTGGGGCGCGACCCGGGCCGCACTCAACTCAACGATGGTCTACATCGTCGTCATCCTGTTTGGGCTCGGGCCGGCGTGGCTGCTGCCCTTCGTCGCGGTCTTCGGGTTCGTCTGCGGGGTACTCTTCGCCTCGACCGGCATGATTGCGACCGCGCTCGTGCCTTCGATCGACTTCTTCAATTACCCGATATTCCTCTTCATCACGCCGATGTTCCTCTTCAGCGGTACGTTCTTTCCGCTCTCGACGCTGCCCAAGGCGGTGCAGACGGTCAGCTATGCCATCTTGCCACTGACACACATCGTCCGCATCAACCGCGGCCTGATTCTCGGACATCCTGACCTATCGTTGCTCGCGAGCCTCGCTTGGATTCTCGCGGTCGGAGCCGTCGTTTTCTTCACCGCCATCGCGCTGATGAAGCGCCGGCTGATCAGATAGCAGGCAGTAGACAGAAGACAGTAGGTAGTAGACAGGAGACAGGATCAGGTTCTGAACCGGAAACGGGCAACTCCGGCAAACGGCGTCCCGATCTTACCACTAAGATACAAAGGCACGAAGGGCCTGGACGGAGAGATGGTTGACCACAGATGAACACGGATAGCCAGACAGATGACCAAGGGAAAGCAGCTTCGTCATTTGGGCTTGATTGGTCATTGGGATTTGGAGTTTGGCCATTGACTGCAAACTGCCACCTGCAAATTGGTGTCTCGCGCCCGCGCCGGCCCTGCCTACACGGCGACCCGCGGCGATTTGCCGGCCGGAATTCTTCGGGTTGACGGGCGGCCGGAACTGACTATAATTTCAGCCATGGGTGGAACTTTCTTGGAAGGTAACGACCCGGCGGCGCTGCTGTTGATCGCTTTGGCCGTCGTTGTTACCGCTATCGTAGTCGGTAGAGCAGTTGTTTGTCACCGCCGAAAATTCCCACGCTGGCTGAGGTCACTGATGGGAAGGAAGCGGCTGGACGTGATTGTGCGCGACGTCGACCGGATGGCCGAGTACGCCGGGGGGCTTGGCGATTCAAAGCAAGCCGTCTGGCAGCCGTTCGAAGTCGGCCTTGCGGCCATGGCCGGGTGCCAATGGGACCAGGCAGTCGAGCAGATCCAGGGGGCGCAGGCGAATGCGGGTGGGACGCAGCTTGCCCCGATGCTTAACCAGCTCGGGATATGCCGCTACATGCAGGGGCGGCTGGGCGACGCGCTGAAGGAATTCCAGGACTCGGCCCGCCTTGCGCAGCAGCGCGAGGACAAGCCGGGCATGGCATCGACCCTCAACAACATCGGAGTCATCCGCCGCTACTACGGAGAACTCGACGTTGCGCTCAAGCACTTCAGAGACGCGCGGGCCCTGGCCCGGGAATCCGGAAGCCAGGCGATCGAAGCGCTCTGCATCGGCAACATCGGGCATGTCCTTCGCCAGAAGGGTGAGCTCGGCCCGGCGCTGAAGTCACAGGAAGACGCGCTGGCGATATCGCGTCGAGTCGGGGACCAGCAGGGAGTGGCGAGCAGCCTGGGCAATATCGGCAGCATCCTTCGCGACCGGGGCGAATCCGACAAGGCACTGGAACGCTACGCGGAAGCGGTGGAGGTCGCCCGCAAGATTGACGACAAGCTTGGTGTGGCAATCGAGCTCGGCAACATCGGCAGCCTGTACCGCGTCAAGGGTGAAACCGACCGGGCGCTGAAGTCCCACGAATCCGCGCTGGCGCTGGCCCACGAGATCGGGTACCGGCTGGGCGTGGCAACCGAACTGGGCAACATCGGGCTCATCCTGGTGACCAAGCGTATGTACGAGCGGGCCGTGCCGTACCTCGCGGAATCGCTGGTGGTCTTCCTGGCCGCCGGCGTGGCCAACGGTCCGCGCCAGGCACTATTCGGGCTGTCCCGGTGTGATGATCTGCTGGGTCGGAAGCGGATGCAGGAACTGCTGAAAAAGGCCGGGTTGTCGGACGAGGGCATCGCCGACAAGCTGGACCGGATCGACCAGATACGTACCCGGCGCCCGTGGCAGACGGACCGGTTCCGCAGCCCGTTTGCCCCCGCGGTTTCATAGCGGTACAACGCCGGTCAGGTAGCCACGTCTGAACCGGAAGACCCGGGCGGCAGACCTCAGGCCGGAATCCGGAAACTCGCGGCGTAGCCGCGCCCAATCCCCAATCTAGAATCAGTTGGCTGGTACGCAGGGAATCCGGAGGTGTTCCGACTTCTTCCCCCGTTTCCTTCTGGGTCCCCTTGCGTCCCGGTCCCTGCTATTCCTGCTTCAGGCTGGACCGGAACGTCTCCAGCGCGTCGAACAGGAAGTCGATAACCAGATCCGTCTTGCCGATGTCCGCCTTGATCGCGGCGGCAAGGTCCTTCCTGGCCGGTTCGTACTGCTCCGAATAGTAATACGCGAACCCCCTGCCGCTCAGTGCGCTGGCATGTTCAGGCTGGAGCTCAAGCGCCTGGCTGTACGCCTCAATGGCAAGGGGGTAGCGAGACGTCCGGGAATAGGCGTCGCCTTTGCCGCAGCAGGCGTCGGCAAACCCCGGCTTTCTGGCGAGCGCCTCGGTGAAAGCCGCCAAGGCGTCGAACGGCTTGCCGGTGTCCAGATACTGGACGCCTTTGTCGTAGAGCACCGTTGCCTCATCCGGCTGCTGCGCGAGGCAGAGGGGCACAAGCAGGAACCCGCACAGCCACACGACGATTGGGCAGAACTTCATCATTTCCTCCTTGGATTTCGACGAGACTTCATTCAACTCAACGCCGGTCAATGCCGGCGCAGGCTTGACCCGACTCAGCGGGCCGCGGGCGCGCGGGGCCGGAGCAGGTTGTCGATCTGCCAGCTTGCGTCAACCGCGAGGCGTCCGAACCTTTCCTCTACGTGCGCACGCAGGCCCTCGATCTTGCACAGCGAGACCAACACGCTGACCGGTCCGAAGAAGCCCTTGATACCGGCATTCGCGTCGCGGCTGTTTGCCTCGGCGCACAAGGCGACCTCCGGAGTGAGATACAGCTCGAAACCGCCGAACAGGCCGATTGCCCACTGGTGGTAGTCCGCGAAGAAGACGTCGGTGTTCAGGTAGTCGTTCGGGCCGTCGTACCCGACAAAGCGCCCGCGGCCGAGTCCCAGGCTGATTCGGGCAAGGCCGGTAACCGGGATGCTCGTTACCACGAACGCGGAGAAGTTCTCAAACGGCCGTACGTACCTGCCGTCCTTGGAACCGTACTGCCAGTCCGGCCAGGCATCCGTGCCGTGGCCGAGCGGGGAGACGTAGCCGTGGATACCGAGGTCGTAGATGCCCACTGCCAGCGAGGTGTTCCGGATTTCCTCGAGTCTCAGCCGCTCGCGCCGCCGCCAGGGGTCCAGTATGTTGAGCAGGTGCAGAAGGTCGACGCGCGTGGCCTCGCCGCTTATCAACTGGTAGGTGACGCCCAGGACGTAGTCCGTCGGGGTGTAGGCAGTCACGGCGACTTCCAGGCAGTCCATCGGCGAGAGGCGCAGGCTGGCGCCGCCTTCCCATCCCGCATTCATGCGCGTCTGCACGAGCGGGAATGTTACGATTGGTGATATTGCGAGCGCGCTGGCCGGCATCACGTCTGCGGTCGGCGTATCTATCAACAGCGTCGTGCGGTTGAAATCGGCCCGGGCCGCCGTGCCGAGCGCCAGAAGCGCAACCACGACCACCGCCGGCAGGTTCCTGATACTCATTTTTCCTCTTCCGTCACCTGCCGCAGTGGCGGCTCGAACTTCAGCTGGAGTGTGCTGCTCAAGGATTGGATTGTAGGCGCCGCGGCGGAATTGTCAAACCGTCGGGTGCACCCCAAGAGGTCACGGGTGCACCTGTGGCGACCGACTGCCCGCGCATTTCCTGCGTGTTCCTCGACTGGGGACTGCAAACGGGTACCTGGTACCTGGAAACTCGCGCCCGGAGGGCGCGGCTGCGTCCGGCACCGGCTACCGGTTCTTCTTGTCCTTCGGGAAGATGCGGCCGATTGCCTCGCGCACCCGGCGCTCGGACGGTTCCTCGACCACCGCGACCAGGAACGGGTGCCGGGCGAACACGTCGGCGAGCGCGTTCCCGGAATCCTCCGCCTCGAAGCCACGGCGCATGAGCAGCGCGACCGCCGCGGTCTTGAACCACTTCTTGTTCTCGACCCGGTACACCTCAATGCGCAGGTTCTCGCCTTCGAGCAGGATCGCTTCATCGACGACCCGCGCCGGCCTGATGCGCGTCCGCTCGACCGGCCCCGACGATGTCCACGCCACCCCCTGGTTCTTCAGCGCAGCCGCCAGTTCGGCCACGGTGTCGATACCCGGACCCGAACTGCAGGCGAACAAGAGCAACCCGGCAAGCGCCAATGGGTATCTCATCACGTCAACAGTCTGCCGGGCACGGGTCCCAAGTCAAGCCGCTGCGGCCAACCTGGATTCCCGGGTCCCTTGCGTTCACTGCCAACTGCGTACAAACTAGCTCGCGGCCCATGGCCGCGTCAATCTGCAAGCTGAAAGAAGCGCTGCTTGTTCCTGGCTCGCTTCGATGTCGCCGTCGATTGCGGCAAGCGTCGTTTCCCTCGGTCGATTCGAACTTGACAGATGGGGTAGGGGTTGCTATTGTAAATCACTTTGTATCGCAAAGTGATGTGCAGAACAGAACAGCCCGCCGGCAGGGCGCCCGTGTCGCGGGATGCTGCCGGAGTCGCCCGTACCAGGGCTGGCGCCGCGTCGCTCTGCAGATTGCCGAAGTCATTCGAGGAGGAAGCCAATGGTCATCAATCTTGAGGTTGTCGTCAGCACCTCTCTGCCGCCCCGTCCCCGGCCGCGTCGCAGCGGCGTGGGTCAGGGGGCGGCCCATACAGCCCGCCGTTTCACGCGGCCCGGGCGCAACAGCCGCCGCGCGGCCGCGGCCCGCCCGCGGAAGAACCCGTCGGAGGTGTCCGATGGCAGGTAACACCAGGGATTTCGAGCGCCGGGCGTGGCGAAGCGTATTCCAGGACGGCCTGTGGGACATCGCGCTGGGCATCGTGTTCCTGGGCGTCGGCCTGGCGGTGACGCTCCATCTCCCGCGCCGCTGGGACTACAGCCTCAATGCGCTGAGCGTCGTGCTGAGCATCGCCGTGTTCAGCGTCGGCAAGCGGCGCATCACCATTCCCCGGCTGGGCTGGGTCAAGTTCGGTCCCCGGGGCAGGCAACGCCGGCGCAACGCCGTCATTGTCCTCGCGACCGGCGTGCTGCTCACGGCTCTTGTGCGTCTGATCCCGTCGGCGTTCAGCCCGACGCCGCTCCTCACGGCCCTCACCGTCGCGACGCTCGTCTGGACCGTGCTCTCGCTCATGGCCGCTTTCTGGGAATTCCCCCGGCTCTACGTCATCGCGGTCATCATCAGCGCGTCGTTCTTCGCGGTCGAACTGCTCGGGCACGGCTGGCCCCTGCTCGTCGGCCCGGCCATCGTCCTCGCCATCGGAATCGGCTACCTGGCCCGATTCATCAGGTTCTATCCAAAACCAGCTACGGAGGTATTCAATGCCAGCCACTGAGCTCGAGACCGAAAGCTCACAGTCCTCCGACCTGCAACGCCGCGCCTATCGGGCGCTGAACGAGGACGGCATCGTCGACATCGCCCTCGGGCTGGGCCTGCTGTTCGCGGCGCTCTACATCGGGCTTGACCACCTGGCCGGTGTGAACGTGACCGGGTGGTCCGGGCTCTTCCCGGTATTCGTGATGCTGATTGCCCGCGGGCTGAGGAAGCGGTATGTCTACCCGCGCATCGGCTACGCCCGCATCCGCCGTGTCAGCCCGGCCATCGTGCTGATGGTAGCGTTGATGCTCCTGTTGATCGCCGGGATCGTCGTGCTGGGCGTTTTCGCGCGGCGGGGTACGCAGCCGCCCGGGACGCTGATCGCCTGGTTCCTCCGGCTGTTCGCGCTTACCGGCGCGGGCACGCTTGTCCTGATGGGGCGCCGAACCGGATTCGCGCGGTTCTATATCCATGCCGGGGTGATTGTGACCGCCGTGTTTGTGTCGGTGGCCGTCCCCGACTTGCACTACGGGCTGCTGCTGATGTTCGGGCTGCCCGGCATCTTCCTGCTCGCTTCGGGCATAGCCTGCTTCGCCCTCTTCCTGCGCCGCCACCCGAAACCGGAGGTGACCGTTGCCAACCCCTGAAGCCGAGAACCAGGACCTCCAACCTCTGGCCGAAATCGACCGGGTCGTCCACGAACCGGCGCGGCTGGCCATCCTCGGCATGCTGGTTGGACTGGAGAGCGCGGACTTTCTCTTCGTGCAGAACCAGACCGGGCTGACCGGTGGCAACCTTTCCTCGCACATGACCCGGCTGGAAGAAGCGGGCTACGTCACGGTGACGAAAGAGTTCGTGGACCGCATTCCCCGGACCCTGCTCCGTGCCACCAAGAAAGGCCGGGCGGCATTGCGGCAGTACAGAAAGACCATGCAGCAGGTACTCAAAGGGTTGCCCTGATAGCGGGCTGACCGGCAGTCGGGCATTCGTGCCTCAATGGTCATTGGCTGGAAACTGAGAACTGGTCACCGGAAACTCGCGGCGCAGCCGCGCAATCCCTCTATCCCTCGATTACTTCTTCCCTTGGCTTCTTCACTTCTGACTTCTGCCTCGGCCTTGGCCTCAACCTTAACCTTAGCCTATGCCTGCGGAATCACGTCCTCCGCTACTTGCCGGGTGATGTGCGGGATTGTGGCCGTGGACTGTCCCCGATTCTCCAGCAACCGTTGTCTTATGGCGAATGCGCGATTGTGTCTCTCAAAGTACCTCCCATTGTTCGTCGGGAAGTACCGACCAAAGTACCGTTCACTGCGTAGCCAACTGCGTCTTCAACTGCGTCGCCGACTCAATCCTGCACTGAATCTCAATCTGGACCTCAACCTCAATCCGTCACTGCACCACGCAATGCTCGCGACATTGCTCCAGAAGATGAACCCGTCATCGTTTGCGTCACTGTTCGAGTCGATGTTCGAGTCAAAGCTCCGGCCATTGTGGGCTTCAACGTGTCTCGAACTGCTCCGGTGAAGGCCACGGGGTAGGCGGCCTCCGGGCCGCTCCCCCCACGGCAGAATTGTGGTACGCGACCGACCACACACAACCTATTGTGCCCCGTTCCTCACACTGCCACCTGCAAACCTGAGCTGCGCCGCCCTGACATTCACGAAGGGGCTTCAACTGGTACCTGGTAACTGGCAACTGGAAACTCGCGGCCCTCGGCCGCGTCCACTCGACCCCTGGAATCCTTGATTCCTGGACCCCTGTACCTCCGTTTGACACCGAGCCGTTTTCCAGCTATAACCTCCGCGTGTTTGGTAATGGTCTGGCATCATGGGATTGAGCGAAGCCGATACCTGCCGTAAGTTCATCCTGCCGAAACTTCTCGCCGCTGGCTGGGACAACGAACCGCACTCCATAGCCGAGCAGAGGACCTTCACCGACGGCCGCATCTTCGTCGTCGGCAGCAAGACCGGTCGCAGGAAGCAGAAGCGGGCCGACTACCTGCTGCGCTACACGCGCGACATCGCGCTCGCGGTCGTGGAGGCCAAGGCCGAGTACAAGCTGCCCGGCGACGGTCTTCAGCAGGCCAAGGACTATGCCGAGACTCTGAACCTCAAGTTCGCATACTCCACCAACGGCAAGGACATCGTTGAGTTTGACTACTTGACCGGCGTCGAACGCGAGGTCAAGACGTTCCCAACCCCGGAAGAGTTGTGGCTTCGCCTGCGGGCCAAGTCGAAACTGCCCAAGGAAGCCACCGAACGCCTGCTCACGCCCGGCCGGCACACGCCGGGCAAGGTCCCGCGCTACTACCAGGAAATCGCCATCAACCGTGCGATGGAGCACATCCTCTCCGGCAAGCAGCGGACGCTGCTGACGCTCGCGACTGGCACCGGCAAGACATTCATTGCCTTTCAGATCTGCTGGCGGCTCTGGAGCAGCCGCTGGACGCGCAACAACGAGTACCGCCGGCCGCGAATCCTCTACCTGTCCGACCGCAACATCCTCGTGGATGACCCCAAGGTGAAGGATTTTAAGCCGTTCGACAAGGCGGCGTGGAAGATAGAGGGCGGCGTCGCCAACAAGAGCCGTGAGATGTACTTCGCCATCTACCAGGCGCTCGCTCAGGGTGAGGTCCGGCCCGGTCTGTACAAAGAGTACCCGCGGGATTTCTTCGACCTGGTCATCGTAGACGAGTGCCACCGCGGCAGCGCTCGCGACGACTCCAACTGGCGCGAGATCCTCGACTACTTCGAGCCGGCCTACAAGCTGGGCATGACTGCGACTCCCTTGCGCGAGGAGAATCGCGACACGTATCTCTATTTCGGCAACCCGATATACACCTACAGCCTCAAGCAAGGCATCGACGACGGGTTTCTTGCGCCGTACCGCGTCCACCGCATCCTGACTTCCTTCGACGCGGCTGGCTGGCGACCGGACAAAGGCCAACTCGACCGCTACGGTCGCGAGATTCCGGACGGAGAGTATCAGACCAAGGACTTCGAGCGGGTCGTGGCCCTGCGCGTGCGCACCCGGGCAATCGCCCGCAACATCGCCGATTTCCTCGCTTCAACCGATCGCTACGCCAAGACAATGGTCTTCTGCGTGGACCAGGAGCACGCAGAGGAGATGCGCAGTGCGTTGGTGAAGTTGAATCCAGACATCGTGGTTCAGCACCCGGACTACTGCTGCCGGGTCACTGCCGACGAGGGCGATATCGGCATGGGCCACTTGAGCCGCTTCCAGGACGTGGAAACGCGCACGCCGGTCATCCTGACGACATCGAAGCTTCTGACCACGGGCATCGATGCACCAACCTGCCGGAATATCGTGATAGCCCGCGTGGTCAACTCCATGGTCGAGTTCAAGCAGACGATTGGCCGCGGTACGCGCGTACGCGACGACTACGGCAAGCTCTACTTCAACATCCTCGACTACACCGGGAGCGCGACGCGGCTGTTTGCCGACCCCGAATTCGACGGCGAGCCCGAACTGCTGGATGAAGTTGAGATAGACGACAATGGCATACCGAGGACACCGCCCAAGCCGCTCAAGCCCGAGTCGCCAGCACCGTCCGATGAACGCACGACCGTTGTCATTATCCACGACCGGGGGTCGGAGCCGCCGCGAAAGTATTACGTTGACGGCGGCACTATCCAGATTGCCGCGCAGCTTGTGTACGAACTCGACTCCGACGGCAGGCAGTTGCGCGTGATGGAGCTGACCGACTATGCTGCCGAGAAGGTGCGCAAGCTCTTCCCCAACTCCGCCGAACTGCGCAAGAGGTGGGCTGATGCCGGCCTGCGGGCTGAGATCATCCTGCAGCTAACCGAGCGCGGGATCTCGCTTGAGGAGTTGCTGAAGGCCGCGAAGCAGCCCGATGCCGACCCGTTCGACCTGCTATGCAACATCGCCTTTGATGCGCCGCTCCGTTCACGCCGCGAGCGGGCCGAACGGCTACGCAAGGATGAGAGGCGATTCTTTGAGAAGTACCAACCCGAGGCACGGCAGATACTCGATGAGTTGCTGGAGAAGTACGCGGAGTTCGGCGCTGCCCAGTTCGACTTGCCCGAGATTCTCAAGGTGCCGCCGATATCCGACCACGGCCAGGTAACAGAGATTGCTGCCAAGTTCGGCGGGCCGGAGAAGCTCCGCGAGGCAGTAGGCGAGTTGCAGGCGCTGCTGTACGCAGCCTAAGGAGGAGGGATGAAGAGCTCAAAGGCTGAAGGGCCAAAAGGGAAGCGCTTCGAGGAACTCGTTGTGTACCAGCGGGCGCGCGGATTGGTGAAAGAGATCTATGCGCTGACGCGGCGTCCGGCGTTCGCGAAGGACTGGGGCCTCTGCGACCAGATACGGCGGGCAGCCGTCTCTATCATGTCCAATATCGCCGAGGGTTTCGAGCGCGGTTCCAACGTAGAGTTCGTGCAGTTCCTGTATATTGCCAAGGGTTCGTGCGGTGAAGTCCGCTCACAACTCACCGTGGCCATGGACCAGGAGTACATTGGCGAAGCTGAGTGCGAGCGACTATCTGATACCTGCCGTGTCATCAGCGGCATGCTTTCCAGTTTCATCAATTACCTGAAGGGCGCGAAGCTGCAGGGCCCGAAGTTCACACCCTCGTCGCGCAACCAGGCGGCCGAGGAAGTCGAGAAACGAATCCAGGCTTTGCGTGCCGCCCAGCAAGCCAACATCCGCAGCCGCGGGGATTCCGATGGGGCATGACCGCCAACGTTTGAGCCCTTCCGTTTTTCAGCCTTGCGAAAAGAAGCGCCATCTGGCTGCCTTGAGCAGTTCAGCGTTTCAGCCTTTGAGCCATTCCGGCTCGGCAGTTGCGTACAGGAGGACTAGATGAGTGAACAGACCATGTGGGGTATTCACGCCAGCCCCGCCCCGCAGATTGCGACCTTGGCCTGCCTTGGGCGTTTTATCCCTTCAGCCTTTCAGCCACCGAGGAGAGACAGACCATGACACGCAAGCGGAAACCTGAGACGCCCCTCACCACGATCCAGCAACTGGCCAGCTTGTTCCGCCTTGAGCCGTTCAGCATTTCAGCCTTTGAGCCAGCCTAGGACGTACCGATGCGCACCAAGCCCCGCCTGCCAACTCAGCCTCTCACCACCGCCCAGCAGCTTGCGAGCTTGGTCAAGTCGGCGCGGGATATCATGCGCAAGGACCGGGGGCTTTCCGGCGACCTCGACCGGCTGCCGCAACTGACCTGGATAATGTTCCTCAAGTTCCTCGACGACATGGAGAAGGTGCGCGAGCAGGAGGCGAAGATCGAGGGCAAGCGGTTCCGGCCCGCGGTCGATGCGCCGTACCGCTGGCGCGACTGGGCAGCAGACGAGTGCAAGCTGACCGGCGACGACCTGACCTCCTTCATCAACAGCGAAGAGGCGCGCGGCCCGAGCGGCAAGAAAGGCCCGGGCCTGTTCAAGTACCTGCGCGGCCTTGCGGGCGCGAACGGCGGAGACAGGCGCGACGTCATCGCCTCGGTGTTCAAGGACGTGGTCAACCGGATGGTCTCCGGCTACCTCCTGCGCGACGTGGTCTCCAAGGTCAACGGCATCCACTTCGACTCGACCGAGGAAATCCACACCCTCGGCAACATGTACGAGACGATGCTCCGCGAGATGCGCGACGCGGCCGGCGACTCGGGCGAGTTCTACACTCCGCGCCCGGTCATCCGCTTCATCGTCGAGGTCTTGAGCCCCAAGCTCGGCGAAGTCGTGCTCGACCCGGCCTGCGGCACCGGCGGGTTCCTGGTCGAGGCCTACAAGCACCTTGAGAAGCAGTGCCTGACCGTCGAGCAGCGCAAGATTCTCCAGAAGTCCTCCATCATAGGCGGCGAGGCCAAACCCCTGCCTTACCTGCTCTGCCAGATGAACCTGCTCCTGCACGGCATGGAGTATCCGCACGTCAGCTACGGCAACAGCCTTGCGGTGCGCCTCTCCGAAATCGGAGATAGAGACCGCGTCGATATCATCATGACCAACCCGCCGTTCGGCGGCGAGGAAGAGAAAGGCATCCAGGGCAACTTCCCGGACGACAGGAAGACGTCGGAGACAGCGTTGCTCTTCCTCCAACTCCTGATGCGCAAGCTCCGTCGCTCGCCGACGCCCGGCCGGGCCGCAGTCGTCGTTCCCAACGGCACGCTCTTCGGTGACGGCGTCTGTGCCCGCATCAAAGAAGAACTGCTCACCGAGTTCAACCTCCACACCATTGTCCGCCTGCCCAACGGCGTGTTCGCGCCCTACACCTCGATTCCGACAAACCTGCTATTCTTCGACCGCTCCGGCCCGACCAAAGACATCTGGTACTTCGTGCTGCCATTGCCCGAAGGCCGCAAGCAATACACCAAGACGATGCCGCTGCAGTTCGAGGAATTCGCACCCTGCCTCAAATGGTGGCCCAAGCGCAAGGCCAACGGTCAGGCCTGGAAGGTCGCGGCCAAAGACGTGCTCAAGAAAGCCGAAGACGGCACAGTCACGGTCAACCTCGACATCAAGAACCCGAACGCCAAACAGGACCTTGAACACCTCCCGCCCGAGCAACTCGTCGCGAGCATCATCGACAAAGAGAAACGCATCCTTGCCCTGATGTCCGAAATCAGAGCCAACCTGGAGAAGAAACCATGACCCCTCCTTCTTTTCAACCCTTCAGCAATCCTGCCTTTCAGCTTCGCGGAGCGGCATGACATTCCGC
>CAZSUX010000014.1:0-18833 GCA_964610135.1 uncultured bacterium
TTCGCAGGGTGGTTCGCAGGGTGATGGTTCCGGCGAACTCGACCGCGCCTAAAGCAACTTTCTTCAGTTACTTAGCCAGTTTAGGGCCAGCCTAATCGTGCCGACCGCCGAGTTTGGACTGCCCTTCCGGGCTTCGAGCACCGAAAACAGCCGTCTTGCGCCTCCGAGATTGGCCTGGCAGCCAGTTTGCCCCGCGGCTGCGACCCGAAGGTCCTGGCCAAGATTCGCAAGGACGTCTTCGACATCGACGTGCCCAAGCCGTAGGTCCTTCGCTCTTCCATCCTGAACTCAGGGGCGGGCCTTCGCCCGCCCCTGCCGTGTCTTCTGTCTACTGCCTTCCGTCTACTTGCCTCCTACCTCGTCACCACGACCTTTCTGATAGCTTGGGGCTTGAGGCTTGCGGCTTGTGGCTGTTCCCGGACGAAGTACACGCCCGGCGCCAGCGCCCTCACATCATTCGCACCCGGTTTCAGGTCCATCACCTTCCGCCCGCTGATGTCGAGGAGGACGCTGGACGCACTACGTATTGCGCTAGACGCCGGAAGTACCAATACGCGGCGGACGATGGTCCGCAAGGACTTCGTCGTTCGCACTTCGGCGTTCGGCGTTTCCTCCACGCCCTCGCCCAAGAACTCGACTATATCCAAACCGGGCGTGTAGGCCAGACCCCCGGACACGACAACGCCGCCGTAGCCACTCACATTCACATACCATCCGGCCAGATGAGGATTCCGCGGGTCTGACACATCTATGACATACAATCCTTGCCGGCTCACCACATAGACGAAGTCGCCGGACACGGCAACCCCCTTGGCCGAGCCGGGGAAACCGGCCCATCCTACCTGATACGGCTCCTGCGGGTTTGACACGTCTATGACCCGCAACTTGCCACCCACGTCAAGTCCCGCCACGTACGCAAAGTCACCGGACACGGCAACGCGCAGGGCGAATCCGGGGAGACTGCAGTGCCCTACCGCGTATGGCGCCAGTGGCTTTGACACGTCGACTACGTACAGGTCGGAATCGTTCTCAGCCACGTAGGCGAGGTTGCCGGACAGGGCAACGTCCTTGGTGGACAAAGGGCCATCCCAATATCCTACCTCACACGGCTCCAGCGGTTCTGACACATCTAAAATGCGCAGGCCATGGCTCCCGGCCGGCACGTAGGCATAGTCACCGGACAGGACCACGTCATCGACACAGCAAGGGGAGGAGTAGCGTCCCACCGCATACGGTTCCTGCGGGTCCGATACGTCGATTATCCAGAAGCCGTCAAAGCTACCGTAGGCCACCATGTAGGCCAGGTTCCCGGACACGGCAACAGTACGAGACATGTCTGTCGTGTCGAAACGGCCAACAATGTGCGGCGCGGTTGGGTCTGATACGTTCAGAATCCACAGCGAGCCATAACCGCCTGACACATAGGCAAAGTCCCCGGACAGGGCAATCCCCGAGCGTCGCCCCTCCAAGATGCAACTCCCGACCAGCCGGCAGTTAAGCGAGTCAGCATTTGCGCCTGCGAAGACGCTGACCACTAGCACCACTGGGACTGCGACCTTGTGCATTACCTCTCCTGGCTATTTCGCCACAACCAGCTTGCCAGAACGTGAGATTATTACCTTGGCAACTGGTGACTCGGTGAGGCGAGCCATGGCGCGCCCACGGTCATACCCGGCCAGGCGCGCGAAGTACACGCCGTCAGCCAGAATCCGTCCGCGCGCGTCTCGGCCGTTGAACGCCGCGGTTCCGCGCTCAAGACTCAAGGTCCGCACGAGGCTGCCGGTCGCGTCGTAGATTTCGATTGCCGTCTCGCCGCTGCGCGGGTTCAGGAGCCGGATATTGGTCGCGCTCCCGAACGGGTTCGGTTTGACGTCAATCCTTGCCGGCGTCGGCGTCGGCTGCCGCAACTCGAAGATGCCGACCACCGGGCCGCTTATCGTCGCGGCGGCGCAAACGTCGCGGTCTACGGCGTCGCGGCTCGGGGCCCAGACCCCGGCATATTCCCAGGCCTGGAGCGAGAATGGCGGCATCGAGTCCATACCGAACGAAGGCGAACCTGAAATCTCCGAGGTCGCGCCGACAAAGAACGCGCCGTCGGCAATCGCTACTGGTATCGGCAGGTTGACCGAGTACCCGTTCCACTCGAGCACATCGACCGTCTGCTCGAACAGGACCGTGCCGGGACTGTCGCCCGGGCCGTCATCGTCGTAGATGGCCATCTTGGTAGGCGTTGATGCCGTGGCCTCCATGAACATCCGGATTGAGCTGATGGAGCACGGATAGACCGGCGGCACGAAGCGGCAGCCGTACCCGCCCGGCCCGTCCCAGGACGCCCATGTGGTGGGTGTCCAGCCGACATAGGTCAGGTCTGCCGGCAGCGTAACCACCCGGCACTCAATCGTGGCCGTGTCGTTCACTGCGAGCATATCGCCGGTCAGCTTGGTGATGACCTTAATGATGTACCTGCCGTCTTGGGAAGGCCGCCAGGTATTGGGCAAAGCCAGCGATTCGGTCTGGCCCGGATTGCTCGGCTGCGCCATCATCGAGTCGGAGAAGACCACCTGGCTGTACCCCTTCAGAACTCTGAAGTAGGTCTTGAACTCGGGTTCTGGCTGGTTGCCGAAGTTCTTGACTATTGCCCAGAACCCGAACGGCCGGTTGTTGATGGCAAACAGGCCGCCGTTGCGGTCGTTCATCGCGTTGCGCACGCCCGCATCGTTAACCTGCAGGGTCGTTGACTCAGGCGGGAAGAACCGGACCGCCAGATCCGCATGGTACATGTTGCCCGGCGGAACCGTGCCCGACAGGTAGTTCAGCCCGATTGCGCCCGACCCGTTCTCGATACCGGTCTGGTTGTTCTCCGGGGCCCAGCCCATGTACGGCTCACCGGACTGTTCCTTGTACTGGAACGTGACCGACGAGTCAGGCTTGGACAGGATGATTTGGAACGTGTTGTTGCCGCCGGTGCTCCAGAACCGGATGCTTTCGTATTGGACGATGAACGAATCCGCACCCGCGCTGGTCCAGTACCAGACCGAGCCGTTGGGCGAGCCGCCAGGGCTGGGGTCCAGGTCGCTCATCAACGGGGCAAGGGTGTTGTTCGGCCACTGCGTACCCGGGACCGGGTAGAACGGTGCCGCGGCCAGCCACTTGTCGCGGAACGCAATGTAGCCGTTGGAGCCAATGTAGCACGAGGTGACTTTGTACCAGTAGTACGGAAACTCGAACCCGAGCGCAAACGGCCCGACAACGTTGTCGTCGCCGAGGCCTGTGACCGGGGTGCCGAGGTCCTCGATGTTGACCCAGTTGTAGGTCGGGGCGCCCGGGCAGACGGTATCCGAGTCCAGATACCTATAGCCGTACGGGTCCGGCCCGCCGCCGAGCCGGGCCGGCGCGTCTGATGGCTCGATGTTGGCCAGCGTCAGCGCGACTGACAGGATAGTTACGAACATCAGACCTCCTCTTGGTCCTGCGTGGGCAGAGCCAACGTTTTCTCCTACTCATGGCCGCCCCCTAAAGGCGCGGGCGCGCGGCTACCCCACGCCCAGGAACCTCATCACGATGATCTACCCGATAGCCGGCAAGCTCGACTTTAGCTTACCCGCATGAAACAGCGAGGAACCCTTTAGCGCATCACCAGCTTGGCGGAAAAGGTGTGCCCGTCTGTCTCTGCCTTCAGCAAATAGACTTCGGCGCTGACGCCGGAAAGGGTCGCTCTGCCTTGTTGCGGCTCCAAGTTCTTAACCAGCCTGCCAAGAGCATCATACACCCTGACCGTGGTTACAGCTTCAGGACAACTGACTTCTGCCATCCCGCGTGCCGGATTCGGACTTATTCCCAGGGTCAAGGGTCTGGACTCCAGTCCTCCGCTTTCCGCTACCCCCTCGCCCAAGAACTCGACTATATCCAAACCGGGCGTGTAGGCCAGCCCCTCGGACACGACAACGCCGCCGTAGCCACTCACATTCACATACCATCCGGCCAGATGAGGGTTCGGCGGGTCTGACACATCTATGACATACAATCCCTGACGGCTCACCACATAGACGAAGTCGCCGGACACGGCGACCCCTTTGGCCGTGCCGGGGAAACCGGCCCATCCGGCCTGATACGGCGCCTGCGGGTTTGACACGTCTATGACCCGCAACTTGCCACCCACGTCAAGCCCCGCCACGTACGCAAAGTCACCGGACACGGCAACGCTCCGGGTACTGCCAGGCAAGGAACAGCATCCTACCTGATATGGCGCTTGCGGGTTTGACACATCCAGTATCTGCAAACCGGAGTCGGCGTCCGTGACATAGGCGAGGTTGCCGGACAGGGCAACGTGCCTGGTCTTGCCCAGGCCATCCCAGTGTCCTACCTCATACGGCTTCTGCGGGTTTGACACACGTATAACGCGCAAGCCGCCACCCCCGGCCGATAAATAGGCAAAGTCACCGGACAGGACAACGTCATTGACACCGTGGGGGGAGGAGTAGTGTCCCACTGCATACGGCTCCTGCGGGTCTGATACATCGACGATCCACAAGAAGCCGGACATGCTGTCCCCTCCCAGACAGACCAGATCCCCCCACACGGCGACACAATTCAAGTACTGGGTTGCATCAAAGCGTCCCAGCTCAAACGGCGCCGTCGGGTCCGATACATCCAAAATGTACAACGAGCGGTAACTGTTCGTGACATAAGCGCGGTTCCCAGATAGGGCAATGCCACTGCCGTAGTCCAAGTCGTACCGCCCAACCAGCCGACAGTTGAGTGAGTCGGCCGCATCTGTCCTTGTGAAGGTGCCGACCACCAGCACAACCAGGGCTGCCGTCAGTCGCATTGCCCCGCCTGGCTATCTCGGCACAACCAGCTTGCCGGAGCCTGAGCCTGATTGGGCTACTACCGTGTAGAAATAGACTCCTGGACGGGCGCTCCCGTGTCGCCAAGCCAACTCAGCTCCCGCGTTGCCGGCCTCAGCGCCAACCTTTGCGGCAACTCTTCCGACTGCGTCGACCACTTTCAGGCAAACCGCACCCGGTGCGCAGGAGACGCTGAACCGATGTTCACCAGAAGCCGATCGTACCTTCACCGAAACCCTCTCCGCTATCGCCGACAACCGGCTCTGTCCACCATCCTCCACCAGCGAGTCAAGTCCATTATGCCGCTGGAAGTAGGGGCAGTTATCCTCGCCGAATACCGCGTGACAAGAGTGGGACGCTTCCGCCTCGCACAGGGCAGCGCCGGCGTTCTGTTGATAATGAGTCGAGTGTGAGTGCTTCATGGTGCGACTCGCCGGGTCCCAGACAAGGAAAGCTCTGCTGTGTCCGCCCAGAAAGAACCGAACATCATACCCGCCCCCTCCGGGTGACATTGCCGCACCGGAATCCACGGCCAGGTCATATCCGAAGTCATACTCGATGCGCCACGCGTTTGTTGCCGGATTGTAGCTGTACAGGTAGTTGGGGAGGTCGGCAAACCCGGCCAGCGCGAACACCTGACCCATCGGATATACGTCAGTGCTGTCCGTCCTCGGTACCCAGGCAAGGGCTCCGCCAGCGTTCACTTCCTGGTCGTCGTAGAGGTCAGCGAGTTGGTCCCAGGTTCCATTGCTTGCACCCTGCATCGGGTAGCTGTAGCGATAGAAGCCGTCGCTGCTACCGCCAACCAATGCATAGAAGACTGCACATTCATCCTCCCCTATGTCTTGGATGCCGCCATAGCACAGCGCGCCGCCTGCACCCACAGAGTCCGGGCCCGGCACTGTCGGCCGGGAGAACCACCGGTTTTCGGGAGGGCTGTAGAACCAGAACAGGTTCCTGTTATTGCCGGTGAAGGCGAATATCCGGCCCGAGTCTATTGGATAGGGGTCCGGACCATAGGCAAGTGCGCCGCCCCAGTCAACATACTCGCTGGCATCCGAGTAGGGCAGGGTCGCCCTTTGGGTCCAGGTCCCCGGGTCGCCAATGGAGTAGCGTTGAAAGCGATTGGCGTCTTGCGGGCAGTCTCCGTGTAGAAGCCATACATAAGGTATTGGAGCAGGCGGACTTACCTGCGGGTATTCCAGCCCGAAGCAGAGCGCGCTGCCCGCGTTGGCCTGATATAGCCCGTAGGGTGCGCGTGCGCGCCAACACGTCCCCTCAACGGGGCTGAACAACGCAGGGGCGAGCAATAATACCGCAACTGCGATGGTGATTGAGAGCTTCATCTCTCCTTCCTTTCGCCATTTCGGCGAGTTGGTGTTTGCGGGAGAGCCTCCGTGAAGGGCTGCTGCCGAACCGCGGCCTCAGCGCACGGGTGTAGCTTCAGGTTCTTAGCCCAATTTCTTAGGAAAGCAAGGTAACGGTCCGGACTATGGGCACTGAACACTCGGCCCTCCGGCTGTGTTCCGACTTCTACGGTCAGCCAGCGCCGTTTGACGTGTTGGCGGCTCGCGCCGTTCCCATCTCGGCGCCGACACTTACATCGTAGTCCCCCAATACGGCTTGTCAACAGGAATCTTCACCGCCCGGCCAGCACGTAACACGCTGGCATGAAGTCACTTACACCGCTGCGCTCCCAACTTTATGACCCTGTCAGCCCAGGGTCTCCGTAATCCCGCCTTCGTCGCTCCGCACTTCCGGATAAGAGGCAACCCTGCTGCCGCGGTCCATGCTGCCCTGCTCAGATGATCGAGCTTGGGCTGCCCGACGCTACTTCAGTTGCTCCAGCGCCTGCTTGGCCTTGGTGTATGAAGGGTCGAGCTTGAGGACTTGCTGCCAGCGGGCGTGGGCTTCGGCGACCTTGCCTTCGTAGTAATCGCAGAGCCCGAGGTAGAATATCGCCTGTGCGTATGTCGGCCGTATCTTGAGCGCGCCTCCGTAGTAGTGGCGGGCTGTCTCGAAATCCTTGGTGTTCAGGGCGACATTGCCGCGGTTTATCCACGCCTGCAGCGAGTATGGGTCAACTTGAAGTGCGGCTTCGTAGTAGTGCGAGGCCGAATCGAGCCGGCCGGCTGTGGCAAACACGTAGCCCAGCGTTCCGTAGGCGTCGGCGTCCTTCGGATGCAGCCGCACCCCGGCCCGGGCCGACCGCTCGGCCCCGACCAGGTCGCCCATTCGCTGGAGCAGCGTGGCCTCAAACGAAAGCACGTTGGTCGCGGAGTCGTGTTGCAGCGCAATCCGGAGCTCTCGGAGCGCTTCGTCGTCTCTCCCCTGCTGATGCAGGCCGAGCGCCGCGGCGAAGTGGCTCTGGTCCGGGCTTGACACCCGGCCGGCCACTCCCACGTTGGCATTGAACAGGAAGAATGCGGCAACGGCGATGGCGAGGGCGACAACGCGCTCGCGGCGGGGCATAGGTCCCACAAGTCCTATGAGTCCCATACTCCCTAGGATTACCACAATCGGAACCATCGGCGTCCGGTAGCGGCTGGTAACGAAGAAGACGATGAAAGAAAGCGAGTACGCTGCCGCGAAGAGGTAGACCGGCAGGAACCGCCGCCATTGGCTGCGAAGGAACCAGATGCCAGCGAGGGCCAAAGGCAGTAGTATCCCGAACGGGAACTTGAGGAAGCGGGAGTTGAAGAACAGGTAGTTGACGAATGAGTAGCGCTTGACCGCGTAGAGGTCGGTTTCGTTGCCGACCTCGAAACCGGCGAACCAGAGGAAGGTCTTGCGCAATAGCAGCTCCAGCGCCTTGCCCGGTTGCTTGCGCCAGAACTCAAGTCCCTTGGCCATCCAGTAGCGGTCGATCTCCGCACCTTTGAGCGGCCGGCCCTCGGCTTCCTCGGCCAGGCGCTTGACGTCATCGTAGCCGCCCCACCAACTGCCGCGAGTTCCCGGCACAATCGCGCTCACGCCGTCCGACTCGGGGTTGTTGCCGATGACGAAGTTGGTGCCCGCCTGCCATGCAATCGGCACGAACTGCCCGCTCACGACGAAGTTGCGAATCGTGACCGGCAGGACCACGACTGCGGCCGCGCCCCACACGAGCAGGAGCCGAGTCCAGACAGACCGGGTTCTGGGGTCCTGGTGTCCCGG
Source organism: uncultured bacterium (assembly GCA_964610135.1). Taxonomy (GTDB): domain Bacteria; phylum Hydrothermota; class Tepidihabitantia; order Tepidihabitantales; family Tepidihabitantaceae; genus UBA2258. The sequence goes on from CAZSUX010000014.1 coordinate 8,004, forward strand.
GGTCCTGGTTTCGGACCTGAAACCTGGAACCCTCGAACCCTTGGACCCCGTTCGGTTCTCCAGGAACAGCCAGACCGGCAGCAACGCGAGAAAGGCGAGCACGTTCGGCCGGGTAGCCGCGGCCAGGCCGAACGCGATGCCGGGCAGCCACCACTGCCGGTCGGTGTCCCGGCTACGCAGGAGCAGCACGAATCCGAGCACCACGAAGAAGGTCATCAGACCTTCGAGCAGCAGCTCGCCGTCATACCAGATTGCCAGCGGGTAGGCGGCCATCATGAGGCCGGCGATGCGGGGGACCACGTCGGAGTGATGAGTGATGAACGATGAACGATGAACGCCGGACTTCGGTTTTGCTTGCGGCTTGGGGCTTGCGGCTTGCGGCCGCAGCAGTTGCCGCGCGAGGAAGTACACCAGCCCGCAACCGGCACTGCCGATAAGCGCCTGGACAATCCTCACGACCATCTGGTTCGCGCCCGTGAGCTTGTACATGAGACCAAGGAAGTATGGGTAGAGCGGCGCGCGGAAGAAGGCGTCCGTGATGAACTGCTTGCCCGCCGCTATGGCGAGCGCCCATTCATGGTGGTATTGAGCGTCCATCTGGGGTGAGAAAAAAAGCGGGTCGTTGAGCCGCAACTGCAGGAGGTGAATCAGCCTGAGGACAAACGCAACCCCGGCGATGATGAAGAACCAAACCAGCGATCGGCGATTGGCGGTTGGCGACTGGCGACCAGGGCGCATGACAGGAGTATCTTAAAAAGGAAAGAGAGGTCAAGTCAGAATGCAGATACCAGAAGTCAGAAGTTCCCGACAAAGGGAACGGGGCGGGAGAACCCGCCCCGTTACGAGTCAGCCTGCTACTATCTGTCGATTACGAGCTTGCGGGTCGCTGAACCCTTGGCAGTCTCCAGCCGCACGAGGTAAATCCCGGCGGCCAGCGACCTGGTATCCATGGTAAGCGTACCCACTCTCGCCCGGTCGTTCGCGGTGTACAGGTTCCGCACCATCCTCCCGGTCGCGTCGTAAAGACTGACCGAGATTGGCATGCTGCTCGGCACCTGCCACTTGAGCGTCACCTGGTCGGTGACCGGGTTCGGGTAGTTCGTGATCTTGAGGCTCGGGCTGTTCAGACCCGGCTCGAACCCCTCTTCCACTCCGACGCCGCCCTGCACGCCGGCGGAGACGAAGTACTCGCCGCCGCCCGGGGGATTCCAGAGGGCCCAGCCGCCAGGTGTGCCATAGAAGCTGTGGCCGCCGGCCGAGCTGTCGCCAGAGGTCGAGGGATGGCCGGTCGAGCTGACCGGCGCGATGGCTACGTAGAACGTGCCGGACTGGAAGACGAGCTGTGAATCGAGGTTGCAGGTCTTGTACTGGTACGGCAACGCCTCTAGGGTCTCGCTCTCGTAGAGCAGCGTCTGACCGTCGTCACCGTAAATGAGGTACTGGAACGACGAATCCGGCCATGGGTACGAGGAACTCAGCGAGAACTGCGCCCGCACCCGCGACAACGCGACCGGATACTGCAGGGAGAAGTCGGCTGGGTCGAACTGCGTAGCCCGCTCAGGGCCACCCCAGGTCAACCAGTGCAGGTTGGCCTCAGTGAAGTACTCTATCCACTTTGCGCAGCCCAATTCGTAGGCGATGGTGTCGTCGGCCGGATACATCTCACCGGCGGCCTCGGTCCAGACCTTGATGGTGTACTCGCCCGCCACGTTCGGGATGTGCCAGGCCGGCGAGAAGTTCATCTGCGCCGTCGCGCCATGGTTCAGCGCGGTGGTCGTCGCCATCGTGTCGTCGTAGGTGTAGCTGTCCGGGCCGGATATCGAGAGCCGGACCGGCGTGCCGAGGGGCAGCGGGGCACTGCCCATGTTCTTGATCACCGACCGAATCTGGAGGTTGATGTTGGGCAGCGTATCCTTGGGCATATTGGTGGCGAACCAGACGGCCGACGCATTGGTGTCCTGCGGCGTCCAGTCGAGCACCGCGCGGATCATCCAGTCGCCCACGGTGGCGTCCTCTGAAAAACTGCCGGCTGCGTCCATCTGCCACTTGCGGTGCGAGGGCGCGTTGTTGTTCGCGTCAATCGCAAGCCCCGGGCAGTTCGGGTTGGCTCCGACCTGCTTGTAGAAGATGTAGAAGTTGCTCGCCACGATCGGGACACTGACCGGGATGAAGTTCCAGGCGCCCCGCGTGATGCTGACCGATTCGGGGGACGCGTAGAGCTCAGTCCCGGGCGCGCCGCCGACGCCGTCATCGGCCATCACTCTTATCCTCGCCCAGGTGTCCCCCGGCGTAGGCCAGCCGGAATAGAAGTAAATCAGTGCCCCGGCGAGGGTCACGTTGTCACTCGGGGATATGAACTTTACGCCCCAGCCGCCGTCTGCCACGTTCTGGCACCAGGCGCTGTACGCCAGGTTATCATCGTACTTCAGGGTATCAGCCGCATCGAGGAACAGCTCCGGCGAGAAGGGAAAAATCCCGGGCTGCGGGTCAGGAATCGTGTAGTGCGGATTCTGGCTCCGCCCGATCCACTGCTCGCTGCTCGCCAGCGCGAGTCCCACGGCAAGACACAGAATCATCAGCTTGCGCATCGGTACTCCTCTTTCACGTTGCCTTACGAACATAACTCAGAGACTCCCGGCTTCGCCGACCCAAAGGCACTGCCATCGTTCCGACAGGCCTGGCCGTGGCAAAGCCCGGAAGTCCCCATTCCTTCAAGACCTTGCCTGCACTATCGCAGGCAGTCAATAATAGCGTGCGTCAAGCTGGGGTCAAGGGATAGGATTCAAGACGTAGGATTCGAGGACTCCAGGATTCAAGGACCCGAGGCCCGGGTCTGCCAACTTGGATCGCTGATTCCTGGCGCTCGGGCCCTTCTCTTCCGGCTATCCGAACAGGACCGGACCGGGCACAGCAGGAAAAGAAGAACGGGGCGGGAGGACCCGCCCCGTTACAAGTCAGCCTGCTACTATCTGTCGATAACCAGCTTGCGGGTCGCTGAACCCTTGGCAGTCTCCAGCCGCACGAGGTAGATTCCGGCGGCCAATGACCTGGCATCCATGGTGAGCGTGCCCACTCTCGTCTTGTCGTTCGCGGTGTACAGGTTCCGCATCATCCTCCCGGTCGCGTCGTACAGGCTGACCGAGAGCGGCATGCTGCTCGGCACCTGCCACTTGAGCGTGACTTGGTCGATGACCGGGTTCGGGTAGTTCGTGATTCGGAGGCTCGGGCCGGTCAGCCCCGGCTCGAACCCCTCTTCCACGGCTACGGGCGCGAGCGGGATGAAGTTCCAGGCGCCCCTCCTGATTGTGAACGAGTCGACCGCGTAAAGCTCGGTACCGGGCGCGCCGCCGATGCCGTCGTCGGCATAGGCCCTGAGCGAGGCCCAGGTGTCGCCGGGGTCGGGCCAGCCCGAGTAGAAGTGAATCAGCGCCCCGGCGAGGGTCACACTGTCGGCCGGGCTGATGAACTTGACGCCCCAGCCGCCGCCAGCGACGTTCTGGCACCAGGCGCTGGCCGCCATGTTATCGTCGTACTTCAGCGTGTCAGCCACGCCGGGTAGCAGCATCGGCGAGAACGGGAACACTCCAGGCTTCGGGTCGGGGATCGCATAGTGCTGGTTCTGGGTCGGCCCGATCCACTGCTCGCTGCTCGCTATACCCGCGTTGCTCTGCACGGCAGTGGATCGTTCAGGAACCGCGCAGTGCGGATTCTCGCTCCTTCCGATCCACCGTTCACTGCTCGCCGGACCGGCGCTCTCCTGCACCGCGGCCGAGATGAAGAAGTCGCCGTGCAACCCGGTGCCCGGACTCCACAGATACCATGCGCCCGGGCTGCCGTACCAGCTGTGGCCGCCGATGAGCGAACTGTCGGCGCAGCTCGATGGATGGCCGCTTGAGCTGACCGGCCGCACCACCACGTAGAAGCTGCCGGAATCGATGACGAGCACCGAATCGAGGTCACAAGACCGGTACGGGCCCGGCGTACCCGGTATCGCTTCCAGGGTCTCGCTCTGGTACAGCAGGGTCTGGCCGTTGTCGCCATAGATCTTGAAAGTGAACGACGAGTCGTCCCAGGCATACGCGCTTTCCGGGTGCAAGTAGAAGTCGGCCTTGACGCGCGATATCCCGAACGGGTACGACAGGCCGAAGTCGGCCGGGTCGAACTTCACCGCACGCTCCGAAGCCGCCCAGGTCAACCAGTGCATATTGGCGTCGACGTGGTATTGAATCCAGTTCATGCAGTTCAGGTCGTAGGAGATGGTGTCGTCGGCCGGCCACATCTCACCGGCGGCCTCAGTCCAGACCTTGATGTTGTAGTCGCCCGGCACACTCGGGATGTGCCAGGTCGGCGAGAAGTTCATCTGCGCCGTCGCGCCATGTTTGAGCGCGGTAGTCGTCGTCATTGTGTCCTGGTAGTCGTAGCTGCCCGGCCCGGTGATGCGCAGCCGCACCGGCGTGCCGATAGGCAGCGTGTCGTTACCCATGTTCTTGATCACCGCCCGAACCGGGAAGTAGATATCGGGCAGCGTGTCCTTGGGCATGTTCGTGGCGAACCAGACGGTCGCTGCATTGGTATCCTGCGGGGTCCAGTCGAGCACCGCGCGGATCAGCCAGTCGCCTTTAGTGTTGTCCTCGGAGAAATTGCCGGCGCTGTCCGTCGCCCACTTGCGGTGCGAGGGCGCGTTGTTGTTCGCGTCGATGGAAAGCCCCGGGCAGTTCGGGTTGACCCCGACCTGCTTGTAGAAGATATAGAAGTTGCTCGCCCCTGCGAGCCCCACGGCAAGGCACAGAATTACCAACTTGCGCATCGGTACTCCTCCTTAAGCTGCCTTGTGGACATAATTCAGGGCCTCCCGGCCTCGCCGGTGGACAGGCGCGATGCAAGGTCACGCAGATCCAGCCACGGCAGAGCCGAGGAGCCTCCGTTCCTTTTGGACCTTGCCTGCGTCATCGCAGGCGGCCAATAATAACGTCCGTCAAGGCGGTGTCAAGGACACTCGGACGATTACGCCGCGTCGCCTCGCGATGGCAACACTTGACTTGCGGACCGGGATCTCTAAAATGACTGACCGGTCAGTTTCCAGAGAGTGTTGCCATCGAATGAAGACGAAATCAGAAGAGAAACGCCTAGCCATCCTGCAGGCGGCGTTTGCCGTCGTGACCGAGCGGGGCTACTCCGACACGAAGGTGGACGAAGTCGCCCACCGCGCCGGCGTCGCCAAGGGCACGGTCTACCTCTATTTCAAGGACAAAGCCGCCATTTACATCGGCCTTGTGGACTGGCTGCTGGAACAGGCGCTGGCGATAACCGCCGAGGTGATGGCGCGGCCCATTTCTCCTCGCCGGAAACTCGAAGAGCTCTTCTCGACCTGGGCGTCCGGCGTGATGTCCAATCCCGGGGTGATGGCGCTGCTCTCGATGGAAAACGTCAACCAGACCAGCACAGTCATGAAGCGATTCAAGAAGCACGTCTTGCCCCACATCATGGAGATGCAGGATGCCATCGCCGGCATCGTGAAGCAGGGCATCGAGCAGGGCGAGTTCCGGCCGGTCGACCCGCGTTCCGCGTCGGTGATGTACATGAGCGCATTTCGCGCCGAACTGATGTCGGCGGCCCAGCCGCGCTCGGCGCGCCTGGGCGAATCGATACAGGATTTGTTCTTCTGCGGCATCCTTGCCGAAGGCAGGGGCCGCCGCGCCAACGGGAAAGGGAAATAAGGAGTCTTGATGCGAAGGTTCATAGCTTGTCTTCTGCCGGGTTTGATGCTTGCGCTGGCGTCGGCCCACGCCGATACGCTGCAGCTCGACGCCGCCAGGGCGGTCGAGATGGCGCTTGCCAACCCCGAGGTCGTTCAATTGGCCCGGGCGAAACTCGAAGACGCCGCCGCCGGCAAAGGGGTAATGTTCGGGTCGTTCCTGCCCCAGGTTTCAGCCTCGGGTACTTACACGCGGCTTGGCACGGTCAACTCGTTCCCGATGGCCAAGTACGGTATGTTCCCCTTGCGTGTCTACGACCCGCAGACCGGCAATGTCATAGGCTACACCGACTCAGTCCCGGTAGTAGTCGGCGCCGACACGCTGGAGCTCGGCAGCGCCAACAACATGGCGCTCACCGGGACGGTGCAGCAGACGCTCTTCACGTGGGGCAAGCTCATCAACGCCTACCGCATCGCCGGGCTGAACCTGGACATGACCATCGAGGGCGTGCGCCAGGCCCGGAGCCAGTTGCGCGTGGACGCGACATCCGCCTTCTACCAGGCGTTGCTTGCGCGCAAGACGGTCGAGGTGATGAACGCCGCGCTGGGTCAGCTCAAAGGTCACATTTCTCAAGTCCAGTCGCTCTACGACAACGGCATGGCGACGAAGCTGGATCTGATGAAAGCGACACTGGGACTGCAGCAGATGGAGGCGCAGGTGTCGCAGATTGAGAACGGGGCCGAACTGGCCGTGGCCGCTCTGCTCAATACGCTGGGCATGGAGCCGGGAACGCCCGTCAGCTTTGCGGAGGGCCTGGCGCCAGACTCGATGACCGTTGAACTCGACTCGGCCCAGGCGCAGGCGCTTGAGCACCGGCCGGAACTGAAGCAGCTCCGTGACGCGGTGAAGATGTCCGAACTCGGAGTCGCGATTGCCCGCACTGCCAATCTGCCCACGGCATTTGCCCAGGCCAACGGCTACTACAAGAACCCGGTCGGCTTCAGCGCCGGCTGGGGTACGGACTGGAACGCGACCGTTGGCATCTCGATGCCGCTGTTCACCGGGATGTCAAACGTGAGCAGGCTGAGGCAGTCGCAGGCGAAGGTTCGTCAGGCCAGGGTCGGCCTCGCCATGGCCGAGGACGGCATCCGGCTCGACGTCCAGGCCAGCGTCCTCGCCCTCAACCAGGAGGCGCGCAACGCCTCCTACCAGCAGAAGAACGTCGAGGTCGCAGAGGCCGCGCTCGGGCTGGCCGAGCAGCGGTTCCAGAACGGCCTGTTGACTAACCTGGATTACATGGACAGCCAGCTCGCGTTGACCCAGAGCCGCGTCGCCTACCTGAACGCGCTGGCCAACTACCAGGTCGCCAAGGCGAGAGTGAAGAAAGCCATTGGAGAAGAATAGGACAAAGGAAATGACCAAGCACCAATTCCCGATCCCCAAGTCTGCAATCCGCAATCTGCAATCTGCGATACTCGTGATGGCCCTTGCCCTCTTCGCCGGCTGCGGCGCTCCGGGCAAAGGCAAGGCCGAAGAGAGGCAGGCGGTCGCGGTCGCGGTGGTTACCGCTGACACCGGCACGGTCATCCGCTCGACCAATCTCATCGGCACACTGGTCGGCGAACAGCAGGTGACGGTCACGCCCAAATTGGCGGGCCGGGTTACGGAAATCGCCCGGGCGGAAGGTTCGTACGTGAAGGCCGGCGACCCCATCCTCTACATCATCAACGACATTCCCGGCATGGACTACAAGCCCGGCCCGGTGCTGTCGCCGATTAGCGGCGTGGTCGGCAAGGTCAACGTCGAGGTCGGGCAGACCGCGGCGCCGGGCATGCCGGTCGCGACCGTGGCCAGCTACGGAAGCCGCATCCGCGTGAAGGCTGCGGTGAGCGATGCCGACCTGCCGTACGTCAAGGTCGGGGCAACGGCCGACGCTACGATTTCGGCGCTTCCGGACCAGGTCTTCTCCGGGCGCGTCACCCGGATTTCACCGATGGTGGACGCAATGTCGCGCTCGGCCACGGTCGAAATCATGCTCCCGAACAGCCAAGGCCGGCTGGTGCCGGGCATGACCGCGAGCGTCCGGCTGGTCTTGGAGCGCCGCGAGCACGTGGTCGAGATCCCGCTCGGCGCGCTGTTTGCGACCGATCGGACCCGGGCCGTGACCATCGATGGCACCACCGCCCGCGTTCGCACCATCCAGGTCGGGCTGGTTGGCGACGAGAAGGTCGAGGTCATCTCCGGCATCAACCCCGGCGACAAGGTCGCCACGACCGGCAAGGAACGCGTGCAGGATGGCGATGAGGTCCGGCCGATCGAGGCAGGCGTCCGATGAAGCTGTCAGACAGCTCAATCCGCCGGCCCGTAACGACCGCGATGATCGCGGTCGCGTTGCTGGTCTTCGGCATGGTCGGTATCAGCCGGATGCCGGTCGACACCCTCCCGAAGATCACCGTCCCGATGGTCATCGTTGGCACCGTCTACCCGGGCGCCGGCCCGCAGGAGGTCGAGGCTTCAGTCACGCTGCCGCTGGAGAAACAGCTCGGGAGCACACCGAGCCTGAAGAAGGTGTCGTCCAAATCGGTCGAGAACATCTCGATCATCACGCTTGAGTTCGACTGGGGCGCCAACCTCGACGCGGCCTCGGCTGACATCCGTGACCGGCTGGGCATGGCCGAGGCGTCTTTGCCGGATGCGGTCCAGACGCCGTTCATATTGAAGCTGAACACGTCACTGATGCCGGTTGCCCAGTACACGCTCACCGGCGACATGGACAAAGCCGAACTGCGCCAACTCGCCGACGACATGTCAGAACTGCTCCAGCGCGTGCCCGGCGTGGCCTCGGTTTCGGTGTCGGGCGGCGCGGTGCGCCAGGTCCACATCGACGTCGACGGTCGCGAACTGGCCGACGCCGGCGTGACCAACGAAGCGCTGATGGCGACGCTGCAGGCGCAGAATCTAAACTACCCGGTGGGCGGGATTTCCACGCCGGACGGGCACTACCTGCTCAGGCTGATCGGCCAGTACGACGACGTCGAGCAGCTCCGCAACACCGTCATCGGCGTGAAGGGCATGACCCCGATCCTGCTGCGCAGCGTGGCCAGGGTCGAGTGGGGCCCGGAGGAGCTGACGAGCGCCGCCCGCCTCAACGGCAAGGATTGCGTCTTCATCATCATCCAGCGCCGGCCCGATGCCAACACCATCCAGGTCGCGCAGGGCGTGGCTAAAGAGATGGCCAAGATTGAGAACACCCTGCCGTCCGGCGCCAAAGTAAACCTCATCTTCGACAGCTCGGACCAGATCAAGAAGTCCGTTTCCAATGTCGCCAGCAACATCCTCATCGGCGGCATCCTCGCCATCATGATCCTGTTCCTGTTCCTGCGCCGGTTCCGGGCCACCATGTTCGTCGCATTCTCCATCCCGATATCGATATTCTTCGCCGTATTCTTCATGTTCATCCTCGGCTACTCGATAAACGTCCTCTCGATGGCAGGACTGGCCATAGCCGTCGGCATGGTCGTGGACAACGGCATTGTCGCCTTCGAAAGCATCTACCGCCACCGCGAGGAGGGTGACGACCCGGTCACCGCGGCGGGTGTCGGCGCCAACGAAATCGCAATGGCAATCACCGCGTCCACCCTCACCACCGTGGTCGTCTTCCTGCCGATGCTCCTGATGCGCGGACTCCTGCTGATATTCTTCCGGGAACTGGTCTGGGCCGTGGTCGGGTCGCTGGTGGCCTCGCTTGCCGTAGCCCTGACCCTGATTCCAATGCTCTCCAGCCGGTTCCTGCCCAAGGTTAAGATCCGGTTCGTAAAAGGCGAAGGCGAGGGTGCTCGGCCGGTTGCGCCGCAGGCCGAGAAAGGCCTGAGCGCGTGGAGCGAGCGAATGTACAACGGCCTTGAACAAGGCTACTCCCGGCTTATCGGCTGGGCCGTGGGGCACCGCCGGCTGGTTGTCCTTGGGGCGGCCGTGCTGCTGGTCGTCAGCCTCGCGCTCGTGCCGTTCATCGGTACCGAATTCATGCCGACCCAGGAGGGGTTCTTCCACCAACTCACCGCCGAGATGCCCATCGGCACCAGCTTTGAGACGACCGACTCCGCGGTCGGTGTGGTGGAGAAGTATGTCATGGAGAACTGGAAGGACGACGTGGACGGCGTCTCGGTCCAGGTCGGCTCGGGGAGCGGTGGGAGCGGCTTCCGCGCCATCTTCGGCGGCGCAAGCAACAACGTCGCCACGCTCAACCTGATCCTGAAACCCAAGCGACAGCGCAAGCACTCGGTGGAGCAAATCGACCAGGGCATCCGTGACAAGGCGGGCGAGGTCCCGGGCCTCAAGGTCTTTGCGGCGGCCAACATGATGGCCTCAGGCTTCATGGGCGGCGGAAACAACGTCGAAGTCGACATACTCGGCCACGACCTGGCGACGGCCGACTCCTTGACTGGAAAAGTCCTCGCCGCGATGAACGCCATCCCCACTCTCGTGGACGTGAAATCGAGCCGCGAGACCGGCAACCCGGAAGTCGAGTTCACCATCGACCGGCAGAAGGCCGCGCTCTACGGCCTGACGCCCTACCAGGTCGGCGCCGCGCTCAACACCCAGATCACCGGCTACTCACCCACGGCATTCCGAGTCGGGGGCAAAGAGTACGACATCCTCATCCGGCTCCAGCCTGACCAGCGCCAGACGATTACCCAGGTGATGAACCTGACAGTCAACGGCCCGATGGGCCCGGTTCCGCTCAAGAACCTGACTACCGTCCGGATCGGCACCGGCCCGCTCACCATCGAGCACGAGAACACACAGCGCGTCGTCCGCATCACCGCCAAGCCGGTCGGCGCCTCAAGCGGCCAGGCAGCCCAACGCATCATCGCTGCCCTCCGCAACATCCCGACCCCGCCGGGATTCGAGCTCAAACTCACGGGGTCGTACCAGGACATGATGAGCAGCTTCCGCGACCTCGGGCTCATCGTCATCATCGCGCTCACCCTCGTCTTCATGGTGATGGCGTCCCAGTTCGAGAGCCTCCGCGACCCGTTCATAATCATGTTCACCGTGCCCTTCGGGCTCATCGGCGTACTCTGGGCGCTCTTTGTCACAAGGACCCCTCTGTCGATCACATCCGGCCTCGGCG
>CAZSUX010000015.1:0-17838 GCA_964610135.1 uncultured bacterium
ACACCAACATGCCGTCACTGGCATTGTCAAAGATGGCCCGGAACTTCAGCTCGGAGTCCCGCAGCTCAGTTTCGGCCTGCTTGCGGTCGGAGATGTCACGCACCGTCGCCTGCAGCACCTTCCGGCCGCGGAAGTCCATCGGCGTGAGCAGCACATCGGCCGGGAAGGCCGTGCCGTCGGCCCGCTGGTGGAGCCACTCGAAGTGGTTCCTGCCGGTCCGGAAAGCGGTCGCTATCTTCTTGTCGGCGGCGGTCCGGGACTCCCGGCCGTTGGCCTGGTGCAGTGGCGATACCTCGGCCGGGTGCTTGCCGATGAATTCGTCGCGCGTCGAGTACCCGAAGACCTTCAAGGTGGCCGGGTTGCAGTCGAAGAACCGGTCGCTGTCGAGCAGCATGATGGCGTCGTTCGACGACTCGAAAACGCGGCGATACTTCAGTTCGCTTTCGGCCAGGGCCGTTTCGACCCGCTTGCGCCGGGCGATGTCTTGGATGAACGCGGTCACGCCTTCGACCTTGCCATCGAGGGCGCGAATCGGGTTCCAGTTGAACTCGTACCAGGTGCCGAGGTCGGGCAGGACCTCCACGTCGGTGAAACTCATCCCGGCCAGTGCCCGGTCGATACTCCGCTGCGTCTTCGCCTTGACCTCCGGCTTGCTGATGATGTCGGGCATTTTCATGCCAGCCGCTATAGCCGCGCCGTACATCTTCTTCATCGCCTGCCGGTGGGTCGTGTTGAATGCGGTGTACCGGCAGTCGCGGTCGAGGGCGAACACCTGCGTGTCCGGCGGGCTATCGACAAACGCCTGCAAGAGCGCAGCCAGCTCTCGCACTTCCTCTTTCGCTTGCCTCTGCTCGGTGATGTCCTTGGCGTTGATGAAAGCCGCGTCGTGGTCGGGCCTGACCCAGATGTACTCCTCGAAGACGCGGTTTCCGACTTTCACCTCGCGAAGGAAGGCCGCCGGCTCGCCTCGCCGGAGATGGGCCAGAATGGAATCCATGTCTCCGGGAAAGAAAGCGCCGGCCGATGCGTTCGGACCGAGTGGTTCGAGCGCGCGCTTCACCGCATCGCTCGCGAACGTAGTGTTGCCGGTCGTGTCGACCAAGATGAGCGGGTTCGGGCTGAGTTGGTGGAAAGCGGCGAGGATCTGCAGATCCGACGGTTCGGTATTCCCGGGCTGGCCGGTCACGGGCGTGGCCCCAGGTCTTCGGTCTGACGCCGCCCGCGGGCGCGGGCGGCAGCGCAAGTATCGTTCACGTTGGCCGTTCCTTCTGGTCGCTTCAGGATATAGCCCGCCACAACCGTGTCAAGCGATTCCGCCGCCGGCGCGCGACGCTGGCGTCGAGCATCCTGCCAGTCGGTGGCCTCTGAGCCTGCCGAAGGCGGTGCCCCCTCGGGTGCGACCAGCCCCCGGGGTGCTACTCCGGTGGTACATCAAGCCTGGTTCCGATACCGGGGCGGAGACTGAGAGCATGCGGTCGGTCTGGAGGCAAAACCGCCTGGCCCTGCGGTGTTTCCTGTTGTGCCCGACGAGCCTGCCGTGCTCAGCCGGTTGGGGTCCACGCGGCCCTGGCCCGAGTCTCCGGACCATCCATGTCCCTGGAATCGCCCCGGTTTCCTGGATCCTGCGACGAATCCACGCATCACTTACCTGGTCACATACCTCGAGAAGTGTCGCAGCCGCTAACTGGCCTACTGACAATGAGTTGTCTTGGAATGTGGTCCGTTGGTCGCAGCTATGGGAACATGGCGTGGAATCGATGGCAGCTCACAAATGCTAGTAGTTACAGCAAGTTACGGTCGAGTGTGTTGGAATAGTAGAAGGCACGAAAGCTGCTTGCGGCTGTATGCGATATGTGCTCGCCGGGTTACATCCGACAGGTTTGGGTCTGCGGCCGCCATCCCGACCTGTCATTCATCGACACCGGCAAGCCGGGTCGTGGTCAAGTGAACCGCGACGAGGTCGAGTCTGCATATACCAGGGTGGACCGTAATGACCGCAAGCTTGGAGGTTGGATGATGGGTACACGCGTCTTTGTTGGGAATCTCCCGTCGAGCGCCACCGAAGACCAGCTCCGCCGGCTGCGTGCAGCGCATGGCGAAGTTGCGTCACTCAGCATAGTGGAAGCCGAGTCCCCGGTTCGCTACCGGGGACTCGGGGGGGCAGACACGCCGGTACTGCTTGAGCTTGAGCCGGTGGTATCGGAACCGCAGCGGGCCATGAAGCAGGCAGCGGCCGCCTGGCCGGTCTGGGTGAACGGCACGCTGCCCGGGATAATGGCGGGAAAGCGGCCGGCGCTTGCGCCGACCGGTGCAATCTGGGGCGCACTTCCCGGCAGGAGGGGAACTTGAAGTCCCAAGATGGAGGGCAACCTACGAGTTCCAACGACGACTTCCTGTACGTTGTGACTGCACGCCAGACCCCGAGGTTCTGGGGAATCGGGAAACCACAAACACCGAACCACAAACAGACTCCGAGGCGGAAGGACCTCCCCAAACGCCGGACCTCAAAGCAGGATACGTGGACCCTTCCGAACATTGACATCCTTCGCTAATATGGGGATGCTGGTCTCATCTGCAGACGCTCACCGTCTTTCTTGACGGTGGACCGTCGGCTACCTGGGGACGAGAGTTCGGCCCCGCCGGGTCAATCCCGACCGCGAGTTTCACATGATCTCCTATGTCTGGAGGCAGGGGGCCTCAGCCGCACCCTACGGCTTGGGCCCGCCAATGGACGGGTCGACCTTCCCGCGCAGCGCAGTCGCGGCACCGAGTCCGGTGTTCACTGCTGCCCGGTCGGAATCGTTTCTGGCTGTGAGTACTCCCACCGCAAATGAGTGCTTCTTTGCCCCGTCCTGGGAGGTCAAACTCACTCCGCTTGATTCGGTCGGAGTGCTGGAGATAACCAGCGACACGGCGTTCACAGCCGGGGTTCCTTCGACAACCTCGAGGACCTGCGCAAGTGCGTGCTGCTGCCATAGGACAGCGAGGCGAGAGGCGAGAGGCGAGATGAGCGAGGCGAGAGCGGCGAAGCCCGGATCTCTCCTTCACTACTCACCATTCACAAGTCCTCAGGCCGTTGCGGCTAGGGGAGGCATTGATTGCCCAGACTGAACACAAGTGTCCTGCTGGTTGAAGACAGCCTGGGGCTGCGGCAGACGCTGGCTGACATACTCCGGATCACAGACATGAAGGTTGACACAGCGCGTGACGCGTCGGCTGCGTTTCGCTTGCTTGCCCACCATCGGTACGACGTTGCCATCGTGGACATGGTTTTGCTGCCCGGGCCCAGCGGGATCGAGGTCATCCGGACGATCAGGTCGAGCTCGCCCGCGACTCGTGTCTTCGCCTGCACCGCCTACACCCAGGGCGAGCTGTTGGCCGAGGCGTGGGAACTCGGTGTCGAGCAGGTCATCTTCAAACCGATAGACCCGGTCCTGTTCACCAGGCTCATCCAGAAGTCGGTCGAGCCCGCCCCGGTCGGGAAGCACCAGGCTCCAAATCACGAACCACAGACCCGAAATCGCAGTCAGGTGCCAAACGAGGACAGACCGCAGACTTCAGTCCCAAGTCGCCAGCCGCTGATCCCGAACTCGCCCCCCGACTCGTGACTCGCAACCCGTGACTTGCCGCCCGCTTGTCTTATGGCCGCCCGCGGGAGTTGACGGCGAAGTCGCATAGATGTAGAGTTACTCACTTGGAACAGGCACGAACGCTGGAACCGGCTGGGTCTGACTTGACTGCCGTCGCGCGTCGGGTTGAGGATCCGGCCGCGGTCGGCCACCTGGCATCGCGCATATCCGATGAGGTTCGTCAGCCGCTTGCCCTAATCCGCAACGCGGTCTACTTCCTCAGCATCCATCTTGGCACCGACGTCGACGTCAAGGCGCGCCGCCACCTCACATTCCTGCTCAGAGGGCTGCAGGAGATGGACGGCGTCGTCGAGAACCTGTCGGCCTTCGCCGGTGCCGATGTTGCGGATCGGCAGGTCGCCGACGCCCAGGTGTTGGTACTTGCCGCCCTCGACCGGACCCAGTCCCGGCCCGACGTGACCATCGAAGCCGACGTGGAGCCGGGTGATGAGCTTTTCTGCGACTCGCTTCAGATTCGGCGGGCCCTGACCAACGTAATCGACAACAGCATTCAGGCTCTGCCCGGCGCAGGCCGTGTCCGTATCGTGTGGCAGCGGGTGGGCCAGGAAACGCGGATCGTCATCTCCGACAACGGGCCCGGGATGTCCGAAGAGGTAAGGGCACGCGTGTTCGAGCCGTTCTTCACCACCTCGGCTCATCGCGTGGGGATCGGATTGACTGCTGCCCAGCGACTGGTTGCGTCTTCCGGCGGGACAATCGCGATCGAGAGCACGCCCGGGGCGGGTACCACCGTGACACTTTCCTTCCCGTGCCACCAAGACCCCAGTGTGGAGGGAGCGAAGCACCTTGATGACACAGCAGGACAGCCGGGCGCGGTTCGAACACCTGGCCCCGAACGAAGTGAAGAACCGTCGGCTCCGAAGACTCCTCGCCCTGCGGGTAAGAGGGACAGACCCCATGGGGTGCGGCCCGGTGCAAAGAACCGTCGGTCACGGGACAATGGGACTCCGGGAGGCAAGTGATGCCTGAACGAAAGCTGAAGGTCTTGCTGGTCGAGGACAACGCCGGTCTGCTTGACACCTTGGCCGACATCCTCCGAGTCATGGACATGGAGGTCGATGCGGCCCTCGACGTGCCGGTAGCGTTCGGCCTGCTCAACGAGCGTCAGTACGACGTTGCCGTCGTGGATATGGTTCTGCCCGGGTCCAGCGGCATCGAGGTCATCCGGAAGCTCAAGGCGTCCTCGCCCAAAACGAGCATCATCGTCTGCACCGCCTACTACAACAGCGAACTGCTGGTTGAGGCGCAGGCGCTCGGTATCGACCGCACCGTCCACAAGCCGACGGACCCGGGGGTGCTGATCGATCTCATCAGGGAACTGGGTAGCCAGTCGGGTCCCGCCACCGGCGGGAGCTCCTAGGCTCCGAAGCCCGCCGGGCCCGCGGCGGGAAACTCCAGGTCCCGGACTCCAAACTTCGGTTCCGAAACCACGCACTCGTAGCTCTGTCCACCCGGGGCGAGGATGTCCTTCCTACGGTTCCGTCAGGGGGGTGTCCACGCCCGTCTACCCAAACCGGGGCGGGCAGTTGCGCGTTCCGGGTTTTGAGTTTCGGGCCTGGAGTCGGGAGATTGTCACGCCGCCGTTGGCAGCGTAACCGTCACTGCTGTTCCCTTGCCGACTTCGGTTTCAACGCTGATTGTCCCCTTGTTGGCTTCGACGAAGCTCTTGGCTATGGCCAAGCCGAGGCCCACACCGAAAACCTTCGTGGAGAAGAGCGGTTCGAACAGGCGGTCCATGTTGTCGGGCTTGATGCCGGAGCCGGAGTCGGACACCGTAACCCGGACATCGCCGTCGATGCACGCCGCGGCAATTGTAACCCTGCCGCCGTCGGGCATGGCCTGGTGGGCGTTGGTGATGAGGTTCCGGAAGACCTGTTCAATCTGCCCCGCGTCAACCTGGACCAGCGGTAGGTCCGGCGGCAGCTGGATTTCGAGCTCAGTTATGCGCGGCATTTCGGTCCGTGCCGTCGCCTCGGACAGGATGTCGGCGAGGCTGCAGGGGCGGGGCTCGCTCAGCCTTCCTTCCGCGAAGTCAAGCAAGCTCGTGATTATCCGGTTGGCGCGGATGATCTCATCGTTGGCAATGTCCATGTGCAGCAATGCCCTGCCGGTCAGCTTGTCGCTCGCGACCAGCTTGAGATAGTAGACGGCGTTGCGGATTGCGCCGAGCGGGTTACGGAGTTCGTGGGCGATGCTGCCCGCGAGCCGGTCCAGGGTCGCGAGCTTCTCGCGCCTGACCAACTCGGCCTGCGCCTGCGCGAGTGCAGTCTCGTCCTGCCGTCTCCGGGTGATGTCCCGCAGCACGAGGACGATCCCGACCGCCTCGCCGTCGTGGCCGCGCACCGCGCGGCCCGAGATGCTGACCGGCACGACCACGCCGGCGCGGGCGCGGCAGTCGAGCCTAAGCGCGCTGACCGGTTCGCCGCCGGCAATCCGGCCGAGTGCAGCCCGCAGCAGCGCCGGCTCGGTGAAGAGCAGGCCCGCGTTCTTGTCCGCGAGCTCTCCGGCTTGATAGCCGAACAGGTCGAGTGCGGCCTGATTAGCACGGACGAACTGGCCTTCCGGCCCGAGCAACAAGAGCGCGTCCGGTATCGTGGCGAGGATGTCGCTAGCCGCGGTCTGCGGGGTTACGTTCATCAGGCCGTAGCGAGTCACGGTCCTTGGTTCATGGTCCAACGTCCGCAGTCCATCGTACGCCCTGGCAGGGGCAGCGACCGGCAGGCTGAAGCTGAAGACCGAGCCCTTGCCGAGTTCGGATTCGGCCCAGATGCGGCCGCCGTGACCTTCGACTATCTTGCGGCAGATGGCGAGGCCGAGGCCCGTGCTCTTCTCGCCCGCAGTACCGCGCACGCTCGTCTTGCCGAACGGCTTGAACAGCCCGTCGAGTTCCTCGGTCGGGATGCCCTGCCCCTGGTCGCGGACCGACACGACGACGTTGCCATCCACGCGCGACGCCCTCACCATGACCGCGGTGCCGGACGCGGAGAACTTGAGCGCGTTGCTGACGAGGTTGTTGAGCACCTGTTCGACCTTGTCACGGTCGAAGCGGAGCGGCGGCAGGCCGGACTCGGGCGCGAAGTCGAGTCGGATGTTCTTGTTGTCGGCCAGCATCCGGTTGATTGCCAGGTTCTCCTCGATCAGAGCGCATAGGTCGCCGTCCCGAAGCTCAAGGTCGAGCTTGCCCGCCTCGATCTTCGCCACGTCCAGCAGGTCGTCAATCAGTCTGAGCATGAACTTGCTGCCCGAGTTGATGCGCCGGAGGAACTCGGCCCGTTTCTCTTCGGGCAGACGTTGGCTCGCGTCGTCGAGCAGGAAAGCGCTGGCGGTGTTGACGATGCTCAGCGGGTTGCGGAGGTCGTGCGCGGCCATGCCCAGCAACTGGTTCTTCTCTTTGTTGAGTTCGACCAACTGGGCATTCTTCAGCGTTATCTCCTCCTCGGCCCGCTTCCGCTCGGTGATGTTCACCACGTCGGATACGAAGTGGTGCGGCCGTCCGGTTGCATCGCGCAGCAGCACCGTGCTCATATCAACCCAGACCACGCTGCCGTTCTTGTGCAGGTAGCGTTTCTCGAACCGTGCGCTGCCTCCGGTTTCGGTTTGCAGGCGGGCCATCACCTCGGCGCTCTCTGCGACGTCGTCCGGGTGCGTGACGGCCTCGAAGTCCATGGACTGCAACTCATCGACCGCATAGCCCAGCATCGCGGCGAATGCCCGATTCACGCGCAGCAGGCCGCCGTCCCGTTCGGTCAGCAGCTTGCCGACTCCGGAGTCCTCGAATGCCCGTCGAAACTGCTCTTCATTCTCACGCAGGGCGATCTCGGCATGCCGGCGTTCGGTGATGTCAGCGAGGAAACTGACGGTCGCGGGTCGGCCCATCCAGTCGATGTGTACGGCGCTGACTTCCACGTAGCGCGGCTCGCCGTACCGGGGGAGGATGCGGAACACGAACCGGTCCTTGATGTCCTCGCCGGCGAGGCGTCGGCGGTAGCCGTCGGCGACGGGCCAGCGGTCATCGTAGTGGATGAATTCATTGAAGCTCATCCCGAGCAGCTGCTCGTGGCGGTACCCGAGTATCCTGCTCGCGCTCGGGTTGGCGAAAACGATCTTCCAGTCCTGGGCCACGAGGATGGCTTCGCTGACGTTGTTGACCACGAGCCGGTACTTCTCTTCGTTCTCGCGCAACGTCTGCTCGGTCCGCTTCCGCTCGGCGACCTCTCTGACCAGCGCTGCGTTCTGGCTGAAGTACTGCTCCACCAGCTTCGCCAGTTGTCCGAGCTCGGTACGGTTGCGTCCGAGCGGCTTCAAGTCCCGGACGGAGCCGGACGCAAGGCTGCGTCTCAGCAGCCCGAGCGGCCGCGTCACCCAGAACCTGAGCAACAGCCACAACCCCAGAATCGCCAGCAGAGCCAGCGATGCCTGTAGCTCAAACGACCTGCGGTCGGAGCGCTGAGCCAAGGCACGCCAACGGGGCTGGAGGGAGGCGGCGAGCATCATCTCGGGTTTGCCCCGCGGGTCGGGCAAGGGTCTTGTCAACGTAATCTCGCCCGTGCTCCGGTTGATTTCCGCCGTCGGTTCCGCGCCGCCACGGGCCGGCTCAATCCGCAGCGTCTTTCCGGTAAGCCGGGTCAGTTCGGCCAGGTACTGCCGGTTCCACGCCCGCGCGACAAGGAAATAGCCACGCACCGGAGTTCTGCGCTCCGGGTCATCGGAAGGATGGATTGTCGCGCCGCGTATCTCGACCGGGCCGTCAGGGCCGGCGATGAAGAAGTGACACAGACGGTTGTTGCCGAATGCGGCCCTGACCGAGACTCCGGGCGGCATGGGCTCGATGAGAGTCGCGAGGACAGGGCCGCGGGCCGCATCCACCAGCGACCCGGCTGGGTCAAGGATCCACGCAGCGTCGGCCCGGAACGTCCTCAGTGCTTCACCAATGTTCTGGCTCGTCCAGACCCGGTCCCTGGCCTGCACGAACCGCACCATCTCGTCCCATTGGCTGTAGTCCTGGACGAACCTCACGAGCGAACGACCGTCCAGTTCGAGCGCCCGGTCCAGCAATTCCCCGTGTTCCTTTGCGTCGGCGGCGAGGAAGGCGTCAGTCCGGCGGGGTTCGCTTGCTTGTGACAGGAGCAGCGCGAGCGCGGCCAGTATCGCAGCCGCGACCATCACCAGTGTGAGTTGCATCTGAACCGACGTCCGTACCCGCGACTTCCCGGTCAACATGCTAGCAACTCCGGTCCGGCCGGACGCGACCCGACGTGCCGTCGAGCTCGGCGCCGAAGCCCAATTCAGATGCGACCAAGAAAACGGGGCGGAGAGCGGATGCCCCCGGACATGGCCGAGCGTCGCCGCGGGTTCCTAGGATGCGGTGCTCCCTTCCTTTCTCATTTGGGATCCGAGATCAGATGCCGGGGACTCTCCGCTCGTGACCGGCAGCGAGAAGAAGAAGGTCGAGCCTTTGCCGAGCTCGGATTCGGCCCAGATGCGGCCGCCGTGACCTTCGACTATCTTGCGGCAGATGGCGAGGCCGAGGCCGGTGCTGCTCTCGCCGGCGGTGACGCGCGCGCTCGTCCTGCCGAACGGCTTGAACAGCCGGTCCAGTTCCTTGGCCGCGATGCCCTGCCCCTGGTCGCGGACGGACACGACGACGCTGCCATTCACGCGCGATGCCTTCACCATGACCGCGGTGCCGGGCGCGGAGAACTTGAGCGCGTTGCTGACGAGATTGTTGAGCACCTGTTCGACCTTGCCCCGGTCGAAGCGAAGCGGCGACAGGCCACACTCGGGCGTGAAGTCGAGTCGGATGTTCTTCTTGTCGGCCAGCATCCGGTTGAGTGCCAGTGTGTCATCAATCAGGCCGCACAAGTCCTCTTCCCTGAGCTCGAGGTCGAGCCTGCCCGCTTCGATCTTTGCCACGTCCAGTAAGTCGTCAATCAGCTTGAGCATGAACCTGCTGCTGGAGTTGATGCGCCGGAGGAAATCGGCCCGCGTTGCCTCGGGCAGACGTAGGCTCGCGTCGTCGAGCAGGTAGGCGCTGGCGGTGCTGACGACGCTCAGCGGGTTGCGGAGGTCGTGCGCGGCCATCCCGAGCAACTGGTTCTTCACGTCGTTCAACTCGACCAACTCCGCATTCTTCTGCGCTGTCACGACTTCGGCCAGCTTCCGCTCGGTGATATCCTGGTTTGCACCGAAAGTCTTGACCGTTCGTCCATGGGCGTCCTTGACGACAAAGAAGCGCACGGAAATGTATCCCACACTGCCATCGGCATAGATGATGCGGTGCTCCAGTTGTCGGCTGAAATGCGGGTCGGTTGTCTCAATGGCTTTCCGTGTCTCGATCCCGACCATAGCCATGTCATCCGGGTGCACAAACCGCCGGGCGTATTCAGCCGATGGTAGCCTGTAGCCGCCGACCTTCTCGGCCGACGTGCGAAAGATAGC
Source organism: uncultured bacterium (assembly GCA_964610135.1). Lineage (GTDB taxonomy): Bacteria > Hydrothermota > Tepidihabitantia > Tepidihabitantales > Tepidihabitantaceae > UBA2258. The sequence continues at coordinate 10,089 of CAZSUX010000015.1, forward strand.
GTAGAAATGGTCGTTGAAAGTGAACACATCGTCAGCCACGTCATATTCCCAGTAGCCCAGCTTCGCTATCTCCATGGCATTCGACAGTTGTGCTTCGCTGGTTCGCAGCTTCTCTTCCGCCTGCTTGCGCTCGATCGCGTAGCTCATCGCCCGAACCAGCAGCACACCGTTGATCTGGCCTTTTATCAGGTAATCCTGCGCGCCTTTGCGCAGCGCCTCAAGCGCCACCGCTTCGTCGTTCAACCCGGTCAGCACGACGATCGGGAGCGTCGCCGCGGCCTCATGCATCTTCGTGAGTGTCTCTAGTCCCGAGGCGTCGGGCAGCGACAGGTCCAGCAGCACCACGTCGAAGTCGGCCTCGCGTACTTGCCTGATACCCTCAGCCAGCCGGTCGGCATGCGCCAGTTCGTACGCCCCATGGCCGGTCTCGGCCAGGTAGACGCGGATGAGCCGGACATCCCCCGGGTTGTCCTCGACCAGCAGTACCTTCACCTTGCCGTCGTTCATGACACGCCGTTCTCAGTCTGCCGTTGGCAGCGTGACGACTGAAAGCCAGAAGTGCTCAACCGACTGCACCACCTTGACGAACTGGTCGAAGTCAACCGGCTTGGTGATGAAGCAGTTGGCGTGGAGATCATACGTCTTGAGGATGTCCTCCTCAGCTTTTGACGTCGTCAGTATGACGATCGGAATCCGTCGCAGCTCCGGGTCGGCCTTGGCCTCGGCCAGCACCTGCCGGCCGTCCTTTCTCGGCAGGTTCAAATCGAGCAGGACGATGTCGGGCCGCGGCGCCGTGGAGTAGATGCCTTCCCGGCGCAGGAAGGCCATTGCCTCGACTCCGTCGGCAGCCACGCTCAGGCGGTTGCGGATCTTGGCTTCCTTCAGCGCTTCCTGGGTGAGCCGGGCATCCCCCGGGTTGTCTTCGACCAGCAGGATTTCTATCGCGTGGCCGCTCTCGTTGTTCACTGTCTACGCTCCTTTCGCGGGCAGGGTGAACATGAAAGTGGAACCCCTGCCCGGTTCGGACTCAACCCAGATTCTCCCGCCGTGGCGCTCGATGATCTTCGCACATACGGCCAGGCCGATGCCGGTGCCCGCGTACTCCTTCTGGGTGTGCAGCCGCTGGAATACCTGGAAGATGCGCTCGTAGTACTGCGGCTCGATGCCGATGCCGTTGTCCTTGATGGCGAACGTCCACCAGCCGTTGCTGCGCTCGGCCGAGATGTGGACGCTTGGCGGTTCGTCGCCGTGGTACTTGATGGCGTTGCCGACCAGGTTCTGGAAGAGCTGTTCGATCTGGCGGTCGTCGGCCATCACGACCGGCAGCGGGTCGTAGGTCACACTGCCTTTGTTGTCCTCAATTGTCAGCTTCAGGTTCTGCAGCGCTCGCTCGAGCACTACGCCGCTGTCGGTCGGCTGCGGTTCTTTGCCGCGTCTGCCGACCCGCGAATACGTGAGCAGGTCGTTGATCATCCGCTGCATGCGCGTGATGCCGTCGACTGCGAAGCCGATGAACTCGTCAGCGTCGCTGTCCAGCTTACCCTGGTAGCGACGGGACAATAACTGCGTGTAGCTGGAGACCATCCGTAACGGCTCCTGCAGGTCGTGCGAGGCAACGTACGCGAATTGCTCCAGCTCAGCGTTGGACCGCTTGAGCTCACGTTCCTTGGCCAGCAACGCCTCTTCGGCCCGCTTGCGTTCGGTGATGTCGGTTGTGACGTAGTTGACGGAAGTCACCCGTCCGGCCTCGACAATCGGCTCGACCCGGCACAGGTAGTACCGGGGAGTGCCGTCCGGCCCCGGCCCCTCGCTTTCAAACTCAACCCGCTTGCCGGTCGCGTAGACGCCCTCAATCGCCTGCCGGTTTGCCTCGCGGTGCTCGGGCGGGACAAACTCAAGCACGCTCATCCCGATGGTATGCTCCGCGTCGGGCAGGCCGGGCATAGTGCGGTTGATGAACTGGATTGTCCCGTCCCGGGACAGGTTCATGATGAAGTCGGGTGAGTTCTGAGTCAGCGCCCGCCACTTCGCCTCCGCCTGTACGATGCGCTCCTCGGCCCGCTTCCGTTCGGTGACCTCGCGCACGATGGTGATGACCGTGTCCTTCGTGCTACGCGTCACTCGAGCCTCGTAGTGCCTATCCTCGCCACCAACCGGAAGCACGTAGTTTAACTCCTGCACGGCTCCCAAACCCACTGCATCCGCAAAGGCCTTCATGAGTGAATCGCCGAGGGGCTTGGGCATGATCTCCTTGACCTTTCGATGGAGGAAGGCCTCCGGAGGCGCGAAGAGAAGCTCCGGGTGAGACGTGTGGACGGCAAGGAACTCGCCATCCAAGCGGTTCACGAAGAGAATGTCCGGAAAGGCCCTGATGAGTGCCTGGTTCTGGGCCTCGCTCTCGCGCACCGCGTCCTCGCTACGCTTGCGTTCGGTGATGTCGGCGAAGGTCGTATAGACCCTATATGGCTTGTCCTCGCCCGGCCGGGACTGTGGAATCGCGTTAACGCTTATCCAGCGGCACGCGTCTGTGGCCGGATTGAACACGCCCATGATGACGTTGTTGACTTCCTTGCCGGTTCGGAGCGCGACCATTGACGCGTGGGTTTCGCCCGGGAAGTCCGAGCCGTCCTCGTGAATCGCGCGCCAGCGCGGGTCCACCGACGTGCGGCCCTGCATCTGGTCCAGCGTCAGACCGAGGATACGCACGGCAGCAGGATTGGCAGACGTAATCCGGCCGTCGGCGTCCTGGTACACGACGCCCTGACTCATGGTCTCAAACAGCAACCGGTGACGTTCCTCGCTCTCGGCGAGCGCCCTCTCGGCCTGCTTGCGTTCGGAGATGTCGCGGAAAGCGCCTAGCAGGAGGTTTCTGCCGCCCAGCGATACCGCCGCGGAGTTGACATCCGCGTAGAAGACGCTGCCATCTCTGCGTTTCACCGGGATGTCGGGGGAGAGCGAGGTCTTCCCCGCGACTTGACTGTCGAACGACTCTTTGACGTAGGCCAGCGATTCCGACGGATGGATGTCGGGTACAGACAGCCGTGCAATCTCCTCCGGACCGTAGCCGACCATGTTGCAGAAAGCGGCGTTGGCGGTGACCAAGCGGCCGGTCTCGACATCGGCCAGCGCCATCCCGTCCCGCGCGGCATCGAAGATGCCTTTGAACCGTTCCTCGCTCTCCCGCAACGCCTCCTCGGCCCGCCTGCGCTCAGTGATGTCGGCGAGGAAGTTGAGGGTCGCGGGTCGGCCCATCCACTCGATGCGAGTGGCGTTGATTTCCACGTGGCGTGTCTCGCCATCCCGGCGGACGATGCGGAATACGTACCCGACCGGGCTGTCCTCGCCGGCGATGCGCCGGCGGTAGCGGTCGGTGACGAGCGCGCGGTCATCGGCGTGGATGAAATCGGTGAAGGATCGCCCGAGCAGTTCCTCCTGCGTGTACCCGGTCAACTGGCCCGTGCGCCGGTTGGCGAACACCAGCTTCCCGTCCTGGGCCACGAGGATGGCTTCGTCCGCGTTGTCGACCACGAGCCGGTATTTCTCCTCGCTCTCGCGCAACGCGGCTTCAGCCTGCCTTCGTTCGGTGACGTCTCGGATGATACCTGTCAATCTGCCGTCCGGGCCCCTCGCCGGCACGTTGACTTCCACTATCCGTCCCCGCAGTTCGACCTCGTAGGGCTTGATCACACCGCCCCTGAGAACCACGCTGATGTTCTTGAGCATTCCCGGTATCTGGCGCAGGTTCAGGAATCGGCGTGCCAGACTCGCCGCACTTCGGCCGACGATCTCATCGCGCTTGAGCCCAGTTACGCGTTCAAACGCCGGGTTTACGTCCAGCACGCGGCCGGCGCGGTCCAGGTGGAAGATGCCGTCGGCCGCGCCGTTGAAGATCGATAGGTATCGCTCCTCGCTTCGGCGCAGGGCCTCGACTGCCTGGCTGCGCTCGGTGACCTCCTTGACCAGCGCCGCGTTCTGGCCGAAGAACTGTCCTATCAATTGCGCCAGTTGGCCGAACTCGGTGCGGTTGTGCTCAAGCGGCTTCAGCGCCTCCGTGGTGCCGGACTCGAGACTGCGCCTTATCCGGCCCAGCGGCCGCGTCACCCAGAGCCAGAGCGCCAGCGTCAGGCCCAGAACCGCCAGCAGGGCCAGCGAAACAGAGCGCGTGAACTGACCGCGACCGGAACTCAGCGCCACCGCGATCCAACCGGGCCGGAGGGATGCTGTGAGCATCAGGTCGGTCTTGCCCCGCGGGCCGGACAAAGGCCTCGTGAACGTGATTCCACCGGACTGCCGGGTGATTTCCGTCGACGGTTTCGACCGACCGTGTGCTGGTTCAATCCGCACCGTCTTTCCGGTCGATCGTGACAGTTCGTCCAGATACTGCCGGTTCCATGACCGCGCCACAAGGAAGTACCCGCGCGCCGGCGTCTTGCGTTCGTTGTCCTCGGAAGGCCGGACTGTCGAGCCGCGTATCTCGACCGGGCCATCCCGGCCGGGGACGAAGAAATGACAGAAATGGCTGTTGCCGAACGTCTCCTTGACCGAGAGCCCGGGCGGCAGCGGTTCGAGCGGGGCCTCCATGGTGGAGTCGTGCGCCGTGTACACCAGTGCCCCGGTCGTGTCAAACACCCACGCCGCGTTGGCCCGGTACGTACCCATCCCTACATCTAAGTTCACGTTCGCCCACGTCTGGTCCCCGGTCTCGACGAACTGCACCATCTCGCCCCTGAGCGAGTAGTCCGCGGCAAACGTCGCGAGCGGACCGCCCGCCAGTTCGAGCATCCGGTCCAGCAGTTGTCCGTCTTCCTTCGCCTCGGCAGCCAGGTAGGTGTCAATCCGGCGGGTTTCGCTTGACCGTGACATGACCAGCCCGAACACGGCCAGTAGCGCTACGGCGAGGACCAGCGCAGTGACGCGCGTCTGAACGGACTGCCATATCTTGACCGGCATGTTAGAAGTTCCCGCCACGCCGGGCGGAGCGCGAGCTGCCGTCAGGCTTCGCGCCGAAGCTCAATTCAGATGCAGTCAGGGAACCGGGACAGAACGCGAATACCCCGAGACACGAACACACGACAAAGATCATTCTTACGGCCGAGCACTCCCCTTTTTCCATACAGGAGAGATGATACTGGAATTCTACGGAATTCCGGCCGAAACGCAAGCCCGGCGGAGACAAGGGTTACGCGAGGCGCGAGGCGAGAAGCGAGATGCGAGAGGCGAGAGGAAAGTCACGAGTTGCGGGTTGCGAGATACGAGTTTGGGGTCGTGCGCCCGCAGGCGAGAGAGACTGCGGGATACCGTACCACCTGCAGAACACCGTGGGTTGTGGGTCGGGGCTAGCTCTTGTCCTTGGACCGTCGCTGGATTCCCATCTTCTTCAACCTGTACTCGAGGGTGGTCGGCATCAGGCCGAGCAGCTCGGCCGCGCCGCCTTTGCCCCGGATGCGCCCGTTGGTTGACTCGAGGACCCGCGTGACATGGCTGCGCAGGATGTCGTCGAGTCTGGTCGGGCCTTCAGCTACGGGCCTCGCGTCCGGCAGCTCGACATGGAGCGTCGTCCCGGTCGAGAGTATCATCGCTCGTTCGATGGTGTTGCGCAGGGATCTGACATTGCCCGGCCAGGCGTGGTTGGACAGCGCCTCCATGGTTTTCTTCGGGATGCTCTCGATGTGCTTGCCCATCTTCTCGTTGAACTCGCGGACGAAGGCCCAGACCAGGACCGGGATGTCTTCGCGCCGCTCGCGGAGGGGCGGGACGGTAATCGGGAAGACGTTGAGCCGGTAGAACAGGTCCTCGCGGAACCTGCCATCCTTGACCGCCTGCTCGAGGTCACGGTTGGTGGCGGCGATGACACGGACGTCGACCGTCATGGTGTTGGAGCTGCCGAGCCGTTCGAACTTCCCCTCCTGCAGGACCCGGAGCAGCTTGGCTTGTGCTTCAGAGGACAACTCGCCGATCTCGTCGAGGAAGAGGGTCGATTTGTCGGCGACCTCGAACCGGCCGGCCTGCCGGGTGAGCGCGCCGGTGAAGGCGCCCCTCTCCCGGCCGAACAGCTCGGACTCGATGAGGGTCGAGGGCATGGCGGCGCAACTGACGGTGACGAGCGGCCTGTCTTTGCGCGGGCTGAGGCTGTGGATGGACCGGGCAAGGAGTTCCTTGCCGGTGCCGGTTTCGCCCTGGATGAGGACAGTGGAGTCGGTCGGGGCCACCTGCTCGACCAGGGCCAGCACCTGCTCGATGGCCGGGCTCTCGCCGGTGATGCCACCGTGGACGCGGGTCATCCTGACTTCCCTGCGCAGGTAGATGTTCTCAGCTTCGAGCCGTTCCTTCAGCCCCCGGACTTCGGCGAGTGCGTTGTGCAGTTCGTTCTCGGCCCGCTTGCGGTCGGTGACATCGGCGAGGAGGTAGAGAGTCGCGGGCCGGCCGTTCCAGACCATGTCGGCGGCGTTGATTTCGATGTTGTGTGTCGCGCCGTCCCGGAAGACGCCCCGGACTTCGTAGCGGCCTGGGATTTCCTCGCCGGCCGTGCGCCGCCGGTAGCGTTCGGCGACCAGCGCGCGGTCTTCGGGATGGATGAACTCCGTGAAGGGTCGGCCGAGCAACTCCTCGGTCGGGTAGCCAGTTAACGCGCTGGCGCGTCTGTTGGCGAATACCGCCTTCCGGTCCTGGACGACGAGGATGGCCTCACCGGCGTTCTCGACCAGTAGCCGGTATTTCTCCTCGCTGTCGTGCAGCGCCTGCTCGGTCCGCTTGCGCTCGGTGATGTCCTTGTCCACCCCGCGATAGCCGGTCAGATTGCCGTTGGCGTCAACCATCGGCACGCCGTTGGTCAACAGGATTACCTCGCGACCGTCCTTCGTGATGTTCCGGTTCTCCAGGTCGTCAATCCGTGCGCGTTTTGCGGCTATCCCGGCGAAGATGCCGCCGACGCGCGCCCGTTCTTCCTCGGGCATCAGGTCGAATGGCGTCCGTCCGAGCAATTCGCCCGGCTCGTAGCCGAGGGCTCGCTTCACGTGCTCGGAGCAGAAGGTGTATCGTCCCTGCGTATCGACTTCCCAGACCCAGTCCGCGCTGCACAGGGCAACGTCTCGGAAACGCCGCTCGCTCTCCCGCAACGCCGTCTCGGCCTGCACCCGCGCCGACACATCGTCGTAGACGGCCACGACTTCTCCCGAAGGTAGCTTGTACACATAGTTATCGCGCCAGCCGGAGATACGGTCGTCTTCGTAACGCCCGGTCGGATGCCGCTCAGCCCGGCCCGTCTGCCAGACGCGCCGCATCACCGCGAGCAGGCCGAACTTCTCGATGCCGGGGAAGACCTGCTGGGCGCTGCGGCCGACCATTTCTTCCCGGCGCAAGGAGTCAATTCGCTCCGCACCTCGATTGACGTCCTTGATGGTGAAGTTTGCGCCCTGGTCGCGCGTCTCGTAGACCGCCACGCCCGAGGACATGCTGTTGAACAGCTCGCGGAAACGCCTCTCGTTCTCGGCGAGCTCGGCCTCGGCCTGCTTGCGCTCGGTGATGTCGCGTAGCAGCGCCAGCGAGTACGTCTCCGTTCCGAGCTGGTACTGAGAGACGCTCACCTCCGCGTCAAACTCGGTGCCGTCCTGGCGGATGCAGCGAGTCTCGTACTCGGGCGGCACAGGTTCTCCCCGGGACCGTAGCTCCGCATAGCCCTGTACCTCGTCGCGATGGCTCGGGGCTATCCGCTCAATGGTCGGGGTGCCGGTGAGTCCCTCGGGGTCCGTGA
>CAZSUX010000016.1:0-17779 GCA_964610135.1 uncultured bacterium
GATTCCAACCACTGGCCAACCTCTGCCTTTCATTTCCTCGGGCGGGTCGGCGTTGCTTTCGAACCTCTTCGCAGTCGGTGTCCTGCTGAATGTCTCGCGGTATCGGCGGAACCGGGTGACCGTAGACCTGCCGGCGGCTCCGCGCGGCAACGTCCTCCGATTCGGGATGGCCGCGCCCACCAGGCACAAGGTGCTGGTTCTTGGCAGGTTTGGGGGCCGAGTATGAGAGGCGAGGGACAGGCGAGTCAGAAGCCAGATACCAGAAGTCAGAATGCAGAAGTGAGGACGATGGCAGGCGGGCGGGGGCATCAGATGTTGGGCGGAGGGTGTCAGAAGCGGGGAGAGGCGGAGTGAAGGTGGTTCTCGGCGCGGGCGGCACCGGCGGGCATGTGTTCCCGGCTCTGGCTTTGGGAATTGCGATGCGGGACCTGGGAATCGACGTGCTCTGGACCGGAAGAGAGTCCGCTCTTGAAAACCAGGTCGCGAAGGAGCACGGTTTCGCCTTTGCACCACTGGCCTCAGCCGGCTTCTACGGGAAGGGAATCGGCGGGAAAGCCCGGGCAGTCGGGCTTCTGGGTCGTGGGCTGCTTCAGGCAATCAGCCTCCTGCGTCGGGTCGCGCCCGGCGGCGTCGTGGCGACCGGTGGATTCGCTACGGCCGCGCTGCTGGCCGCAACCGAATTCGCCGGGACGCCGTACTTCCTGCTCGAGCAGAACTGCGTTCCCGGCCGGGTGACGAGTTTCTTCGCGGCGAGAGCGCGCGAGTCTTTTCTTGGCTTCCCATCTGCGAAGCCCTTTCCCGGTGTGAACAGCGTGACCGGCAATCCGCTGCGGCGTGCGTTTGACAAGGGTGAGCGAAGCGACGACGGCAAGACTGTGCTCTTCATCGGCGGGAGCCTTGGTGCTCAAGCTTTGAACGTCGCAGCTCTCGATGCGGCGGCGGCGTTGACCAACCTAAATTTCATCGTTCTCGCGGGCCGGCGTGACTATGATTTCGTCCGATCCCGCGTCAGCTCGAAGAACTGCGAGATAGTCGAGTTCACCAGCCATCCTGAGGAGCTGTACCGGAGGGCGACGATTGCAGTGTCCCGGGCAGGCGGCGTGGTTTTGTCAGAACTAGTTGCTTTTGGCATTCCCGCCATACTCATTCCTTTCCCATATGCCACCGACCGGCACCAGGAAGCCAACGCGGAATACCTGGCATCGGTCGGGGCAGCCACGGTTCTGGACCAAAGCCGCCTGTCCGGACTCACCAGCCTTATCCGCACGTTGATGGACGACGCGCCGCGCCGGCAACAGATGGAAACAGCAGCGCGGTCGGTTGCCAAGCCCGATGCCGCTTCGGCGATAGCACGGAGGATCCAGGAATGTTTGGCCGTCTGAAGCGGGTCCACTTCGTGGGAATCGGCGGGGTCGGGATGTCGGGCATCGCTCTCGTGCTTAGGAACATGGGCTTCGAGGTGACGGGCTCCGACGCGAAGGAAAGCGATACGACCCGGAAGCTGGCGGAAGCGGGAATCCGGGTCGCCATCGGCCACGATGCGGCGAACTGCGCCGAGGCGCAGGTCGTCGTCTACTCGTCGGCGGTCCATTCCGAGAACCCGGAGTTGGAGTCCGCGCGGGCGAGGGAGATACCGGTGATCCGCCGGGCTGAGATGCTGGCCGAGTTGATGCGGATGAAGTTCTCGGTCGCTATCTCGGGCAGCCACGGCAAGACGACGGTGACATCGATGGTGGCGCACCTGATGGAGCGGGCCGGACTGGACCCGACGAGCGTCATCGGCGGCCGGGTGATCGCGATGGGGGATGGGGGACGGGGGGCGGGGGTCGGGGCAAAGCTCGGGCAGTCTCAGTATCTCGTCGCCGAAGCGGATGAGAGCGACCGTTCGTTCCTTGCCCTCTATCCGACAATTGCCGTCGTGACCAACATTGAGCGCGAACATCTGGACGTGTATCACGACCTAGCCGACATCAAGCGCGAATTCGTCCGGTTTGTGAACCGGGTTCCCTTCTACGGCACGGTCGTGTTGTGCATGGATTCGCCCGCGGTCCGGTCGATCCGGAACCGGGCCAAGCGTCGGGTTGTGACCTATGGGGTCGAGGGACGGGGGACGGGGGACCGGGGATGGAACTTCCGTGCGAGAGACGTGCAGTTGTACGGATTCTCGAGCGCGTTCACGCTGCTCTACGGCGGCAAGGAAGTCGGTCGTTTCAACCTGCCGGTGCCCGGGACGCACAACGTGGCGAACGCTTTGGCAGCGCTTGCGACCGGCAACGAACTCGGCATTGGTTTTGAAGCAATGGCGCAGGGCTTGGCCGTCTTCTCGGGAGTTCACCGCCGCCTTGAGAAGCTTGGAGAGAAGAACGGCGTGATGGTGTACGACGACTACGGACACCATCCAACCGAGGTCAGGGTTACCCTCGAGGCCCTGCGCCATGCATTCCCCGACCGGCGCATCCTGGTCGTGTTCCAGCCCCACCGGTACACGCGGACGAAGGCGCTGGCCGAAGAGTTCGGGACATGCTTTGCCGCGGCCGACGAACTCATTCTGACGAAGATATACGCGGCATCCGAGCCCGAGATCCCGGGAGTGGACGCGACACTGATACTGAAAGCCGTGGAAGCGACGGGCAAGCCCGGTGTCAGCTACGTGCCGGAACTGGCACACGTGTCCGGTGTGCTCGCCGGAAAGCTGCAGAAAGGCGACGTGGTTCTGCTCGCCGGAGCAGGTAACATATGCACGATTGGCGAAGAGATCTTGGCGAAGCGGTAGCCAGCTGCGCAGCGGAAGTCAGGTTCGCTGAACCGATGGCGCAGCACACGACTTTCCACATCGGCGGACTGGCCGACGCCTGGGTCTGCGTTCGTGGCCGGCAGGCGCTCGATCGCGTGCTTTCGGTCTGTCGCGAGGACGGAGTGCGAACGTGGCTGCTGGGTAGGGGTTCGAACGTGCTCGTTTCCGACCAGGGCTTGCGCGGAGTCGTGGTCTGCCTCGGAGGCGAATTGGCAGAAGTCAAAGCAGAGCGGGATAGAGGGATAGAGGGACAGAGGGACAAAGTTACAGAAGGTTGGGGTTCCGGATACTCGATCCCTCGATCCCTTGATCCCTCGATCCCTGTTCGCCTCGTCTGCGGTGCAGGTGCTGCCCTCGATGCGGTTGCGGCATTTGCCGAGAAAGAAGGGCTGGTCGGAGTCGAGTTCCTTGCCGGTATACCGGGCACGGTCGGTGGCGGGCTCCATTCCAATGCCGGCGCCTTCGGACGGTCCCTGGGCGACGTCGTCGCCAGTGTCACCGTGCTCGACCGGGAGGGCAACGAGCTGGTGCTCACCGGCGCGCAGCTTCGTCGTGAATACCGGCGGCCGATGATAGAACCCGGACTGGTCGCAGTGGAAGTGACGATAGGACTGCAGCCGGGTAAGCCCGAGCCTGCGGCCGCAATACGGGAGCAGCGTTGGTCAAAGCACCCGAAGGAGCCGTCGGCGGGTTCGTTCTTTAGGAACCCGGAGACCGGAGATGGTAGACGGATCCCGGTGGGCAAGCTCATCGAGCAGTGCAGTTTGAAGGGCACGGCCATCGGCGGCGCCAAGGTCTCGGAGAAGCACGCCAACTTCCTGGTCAATACCGGCCGGGCGCGGTTCGCGGACGTGTACGAACTGGTCCAGGTCGTGAAGGCATTGGTCGAGGAGCAGACCGGGATTCTGCTCGAGGAGGAGGTGCAGTATTTGCCGGGCACAAACGGAGGCAGTAGCTGGAATGCAGACGTCAGAGGGCAGAAGTCACAGGGCAGACGTGGAGAAGGCAATGGCCGTTAGCCGTGAGCGGTCAGCGGACGGCGATTGCAGAGGCCACTTCCCCGAGAGGAGGTAGTATGGCAAAAGCGAGGCGTACCGCGGCGGTGGACATCGGCAGCACCAAGGTTGCCTGTGTCGTTGCCGAGACCGACCACGCCGGAAAGACGAGCATCATTGGGTACGGCACCGCCGCACCCGAAGGGTTCAAACAGGGCGTGGTCATCAACCTCGACAAGGCGGCGCTGTCGGTCGAGACGGCGGCCCGGCAGTGCGAAGCGATGGTTGGCGGGAAGTTCAAGACCTACCCGGCCTTCGTCGGCATCTCCGGCGAGCACATAAAGCACCTGACCGGAACCGCGGCAGTTCCGGTGCGGAAGCCCTCGCGCGGCATCAGTGCGCGTGACGTCGAGGACGTCATCAAACAGGCGCAGACCATCAGGCTGCCCAACGACGAACAGATACTGCACGTTGTTCCGACCCAGTTTGTCGTCGACGGCCAGAAGGGCGTCCGCAACCCGCTCGGGCTGTTCGGAGTCAGGCTCGAGGTCGAGGCGCTGCTCATCATCGGCGCGGTGACCGCGGTCGAGAACCTCTACCGGGTGATGGAGCGACTGGAAGTCAGGAACCGCTCGCTCGTTCTGCAGTCAATCGCGAGCCTCTACGGGGTCTGTGACGAGGAGGACAAGGAACTCGGGGTCGCACTGCTTGACCTGGGCGGCGTCACCGACGTTTCCATCTACCGGGACGGCGAAATCCGGTTCACCAAGCTGTTGCCGGTGGGTGCGGTCAACATCACCAAGGACATTGTCATCGGTCTGCGTACGACTTTCCCTCAGGCCGAGGAGCTCAAGCGGAAGTACGGCGCAGCCATGGCCAGCCAGATCGAGAAGGACGAAGCGATATCGGTTGAGGATGCTTCGGGCCGCGGGCCCAAGCAAGTCTCGCGGCGGCTGTTGGCGTCGGTTATCCAGCCCCGCGTCGAGGAGATACTGACCCTGGCTGATGCCGAGGTGAGGAAGTCGGGCTTCGGCGAAGGGTTGTCGGCCGGCGTGGTCCTGACCGGTGGCGGAGCGGGGTTGAGCGGAATCGACCTCGTTGCCGAGCAGATATTCGGAATGCCGGTCAGGTTGGGCCGGCCGGACCGCATCACCGGTCCGGCCGAGGTGACCAGGAACCCGGCTTTTGCCACGGCCGTGGGCCTGGTCCGCTGTGGAGTCGAAGGTAAAGCGGCAAGTCAGTTTCCGGCGCCGGGCATCTGGTCCGGCATTGGCGAAGAAGTCAGAAGCTGGTTCTCGTGACAAACGATCGCATAGGAGGCAAGGCATGATCGAACCGGTCAAAGAAGAGAAGAACCTGACCCGAATCGGCGTATTCGGCGTCGGCGGAGCAGGGTGCAACGCGATAAACCACATGATCGACGCCGGCCTGTCCGGGGTCGAGCTGCACGCGGTCAATACCGACCTGCAGGCGCTGGGGATGTCGCTGTCGCCGAACAAGATACAGATCGGCGCGCAGCTCACCGGCGGCCTGGGGTCGGGGGGCGACCCGAAGATCGGCAAGCAGGCGGCCGACGAGTCGATCGAGCAGCTCCGCGATGCCCTGTCCGGCTTCGACATGGTGTTTGTCGCGGCCGGCGAGGGCGGCGGCACCGGTACCGGCGCAGCACCGGTGGTGGCCGAAGTCGCGAAGCGGAACGGGGCGCTCGTCGTAGCCGCGGTCACCAAGCCGTTCCAGTTCGAAGGCAAGCTGCGCGAGCAGCGGGCGTCGAGCGGCGTCATGGCCCTGAGGCCGCATGTGGATACGCTCATCGTGCTGCCAAACGAGCGGGTTCTGTCAGAATACGGCGAGAAGCCGTGCTTCGAGGCTTTCCGGCTGGCTGACGATGTGCTGCTCAACGCGGTGCGGGGCATATCGGAAGTCGTCATCACCAAGCAGCTTATCAACATCGACTTCGCCGACGTCCGGGCGGTGATGTCGGAACGCGGCGGCGCGGTCATGTCGGTCGGCATCGCGTCGGGCCCGGGCCGGGCATCGGAAGCCGCTCATCGCGCCCTGCAGTCCCCGCTGATTGAGGACGTGATGGTCGAGAGCGCGCGGAAGGTCCTGCTCAACATCTCGGGCGACGACTCGATGACGCTGAAAGAAGTGGATGAGGCCGCGACCACGGTCTTCCACGCGACCAACGGCCAGGCCGACGTCCGCATGGGCGCGGCCCGCAACAAGAACCTGCACGACTACATGAAGGTCACCATGATAGCCACCGGCTTGAGCGACCCACTGCCCAAGGTCGACGAGGTTTCCGACCTGCTGGCGGAGATGGAGTTCTTCCCATCCGCGAAGCGGACAGCCGGCAAAGAAGGAAGGCTGGCGATTGACCGGAACAACCTCGACATACCGACCTTCATACGTCGGCAGATAGACTAGTTTGAGGGAAGTAAGAAGTGGAAAGGACAAATGACAAAGTGCCGAGCGCGATTCCGGCCTCCTCACTTGGTCATTGTGACTTAGCCCTTTAGGCCTTCGTAGATTTCCGTACCGGGGTAACGCCTCCACCCCTGCCCGACATGGGGCGGCCGCAAGGCCGCCCCTGTCGTTTCAGGCCCGCTGGAACGGATCAACCACAGATTGACATAGCGCGGCCTCGGAGGCCGCAACCAAACCCGATGGAACCACAGATGAACGCAGATGGACACAGATTGAGTCCCGAATCGAACTCGTTTCTTGCGTCAACGCGGACGGCATTTGACGGTGGTTGCCAAGAACTTGGCGGCCCCAGGACAGAGGCGGCGGAGAGAAACAACGTCGCGAAAACGACGATCTTGTACGTTTGTATTACAGATGAACGCGGATGCCCAGACAACCGCGAACGGCGCTGATTCATAAGAGACCAGTGCAGAATTCAGGTAGCCGAAACCGGAACGCCGGTATCAGAAGTCAGTAGTGTGGTGATCGATGACTGCAACCTGTGATATGACCTTGGGCGCGAATGCGCCTCACTGAACATTGCAGACTCGCGGCCTTCGGCCGCGGCTAGATTGCGTCGGTCTTCGGCTCGTCGACTGTCGCGGCCAGATAGTAGCTCGTGATGACCTGGCGTTCGTGCTCGGCCTCCACCCAGACGGCTGCAACCCACACTTCTTCCTTGGACCCGGACAGGACCATCTCGAGCAGGGCCGAACTTTCTTGAACCGCTGCGGCCCGGTGTTCGTTGGTCGCGAAGCCCTTTGAGCCACCGATACCCTCTGAGAAATCCGGTCGGTCACCTCTGGGCCAGGTACCCAGGACCACGCGGCAGGACTCGCCCGGTCCGAGTTTCCACTCATAGTACAACACCAGCCGAGTGGCCGGGCCGGGAACAAACGGCGCGACGAACACCAGGCGCATTCCGGGCGGAAACGGGCCGGGCAATGAAACCCGCCCGGCAACCGGCTGGACACCGTTCATCTGGCCGAACGTCTGGACCGGCATCACGTCCTTGGAAGTTGTGGTGATGGTTATGTGGGATGTGGCGATGTCGGGTCCCTTCTTGGCGAACCGGGCCAGCCATTCGTCATAGTCATCTTCACCCCGGTCGGAAGAGTGCTGCGTGCACGCCGGCGCCAGATTCTCAACCGACAACCTGCCGCCCTTGGCGAACGGCAGTCGCGGGACAAGGGTCGTGTGCTCGCGATAGCACCCGGGCACTGCGCAGGAACTGCCGTGCAGGGCGACGACCGCGTTCTCCATCTCCGGCGGCCAGCGTTCCCCATCGATGTAGGCGGTACGGTCCTGGCCCGGGGTCGGCGCGTAGTGCGCGGCCTTGCAGTCTGGGCAAACCACTTCCTGACTGATGCTGTCCCAGGGCACCTCACGCGCTCGCCGGCACTGCGGACACTGGTAATGCCAGATCATGTTCTCGACCTCGCCTCAAAGAGAGTGTCAACCATGCCTATATGGTGCTGCAAATCTGCTCCCCTGTCAAGCTCACCCGCAAGCGGTCACGCATCCACGCCCCCGGACTCTCCGGAGTTGACTGACGGCCAAGGGAAGCTAGACTGACTTTCATGACAGCCCGCGTCCCGAGGTACTACTGTGACGCGACGGTCACCAAGGCAGTCTCGTCCGTTGCGTTCGGCGTCGCCATCGCGGGCATTGCTCATTTCGTCCCCATGCTCAGTAACAGCCGGCGGTAGGCGGAGATGGCCAGAACGAGGCCGGATGTGGTGCGGCGTCGCCGGGGCAGTATGACGGAGTATCTCGGCAGGCTTTTTGCATCAAAGCCCGCAATCAGGCAGCCGTTCGAACTCGGCTTTGCCGCGATGAGTGCCTGCCGGTGGGACCAGGCAATCGAGTACTTCGAGAAAGCGGAGAAGGAGACGAAGGGGGTGAGGCTTGTCGCGCTCCTCAACCTGATCGGGATTTGCCACTACACACAGGGCCGTCCCGGCGACGCGCTCAGGCGCTTTGAGGAATCGGCCCGGCTGGCAGAGAGGTTCGGGGACAAACGGGGAAAGGCTCGGGCAATCGGCAACCTCGGGCTCATCTGCCGCGACAATGGGGAACTCGACCGCGCGCTCGACTACCTCGAGGAAGCGCTGGGGATAGCCCGCACAATCGGTGACCAATCGGCCGTAGCGGTTCACCTCGGCTATGCCGGGACCGTCCTCCACGACAAGGGCGAGCTCGGCCGGGCGCTCGGGTACTACGAGGAGGCGCTGGCGGTGTCCCGAGAGATCGGTGACCATTGGGGCGTGGCGACGCACCTGGGCAACGTCGGGAGCATCTACCACGACAAGGGCGAGCTCGACAAGGCGCTCCAGCGCCATGAGGAGGCGCTCGCGATATCGCGCGATACCGGAGACCTGTGGGGAGTGGCGTGCAACCTTGGTAACATCGGGAGCGTCTACCGCGACAAGGGTAGACTCGATGAAGCACTCAAGTACGACAACGGAGCACTGGCGGTTGCCCGCGAACTCGGGCACCGGATGGGCGTGGCGACCGACCTGGGTAACATCGGGCTCATTCTGACCGACCGGAGCGAACACGAGAAGGCCGTGCCGAAACTCGCGGAAGCCTTGACCATCCTGCTTCCTGCTGGAGTGGCGGACGGGCCGCGACAGACACTGACCGGGCTGGCAGGGTGTGAGGACAAGCTGGGTCGGCAGCGGCTGGTGGAACTGCTGGAGGACGCGGGAAAGGACGACGCAGTCATTGCCGACCTGCTCGAGCGGGTCGACCAGATGCGCCGGAAACGGCCGGAGTGAAGTAGCGCCGCGCCGGTCCGACTCCTGACAGCCGGCCGTTGCCGGCTTTCTCTCTTTGGTCAGGAAGTCAAGGCGGCGGGACGCGTCCCCAAGCCGCGGCCCGGTGCTCGCTGCCGACCTTCTATTGAGTTCCGCATAGCCACTGCAATGCTCCCCTTCTCTTCTATTCCCTCCCCCTTGAGGGGGAGGGGTGAGGGCGGCGCCGATGGCCATTGTATGCGGGAAACTCAGCAACATCGCCGCCACGAGGCGGCTACGTGCCGCGGGTCATCGCGTCCGGGCATTACCTCGTCGGCCGCTCGTTCTGTCGCCTGCGCCGGGGCGGCCACGCTTCGACTAGATGATTGTGCGGACTGCGAGGTAGATGAAGTAGGAGCCCGCGACAATCGACGCGACCCGAGCTGCGAGCCGTACCGCGGCGAACCGGCCTGCCAGCCCGGCGAAGAAGAGCGGCAGCAGGTATACGGTGGTCGCGAGGAAGAAGACGAAGAAGAACAGCAGGCCGCGCAGAGCCCCGCCGATGTCGATGACCGTCGTCACCGCCAGGAGAAATGGCGGGCAGATGTTGATGCCGGCGAGGAACCCGAGCGCCGCCACGTACCAGTCCGACTCGAATCTCGGTGTCAGAACCCGGCAGAACCCGATGTGAGGCATCGAGCGGACGACACCGTAACCGATCATCCCGAGTCCGAGCAGGCCGTAGACGACCGGCAGCAGCCACGCTTTCACCGGCCCGAACCGGAGTAGCACGCCGCCCAGCGCGCCGAATGCGATGCCAAACAGCAGGTAGGCGAGCAGGCGTCCGGCAAGAAAGAACACGACCCGGCGTGCCGACCGTTTCGTGCTGCCGCCTTCGGCGAGCATCACCGGTGCCAGCAGCGGCAGGCAGACCCCGGCGCAGAACAGCCCGGTCGAGAGCCCGAGCGCGAGCGCCCTACCGACCAGTGCCAGTGCCGTCACCGAACAGCTCCCTGAACTTCTGTCGTCCTTCCTCGGTCAGCCGCTCCGGCCCCCATTCCGCGTTTGGCTCGAGCCTGACCTGGATTCGCCGGGCTCCACCTAGGCGCCGGACCTCAGCCACGACCTGTCGGCCGATGACGGTGGAATAGGGGCACTCCGGCGTCGTCAACAGCAGCACGATGCGTACGTTGCCGGTTGGGTCAACGCTCAGGCTGTCGACAAGGCCCATGTCGACTACGCTCAGATCGAGTTCCGGGTCCATAGCCTGTCGCAGGGCCGCGACGACTGCCGTGGACTCGGGCGCAGGTTCACCGGCGGCAGGTGCGGCCGAGTCCGCAAAGGCCCATTTCACCCCAAGATTCGGTCCCGCTCCGCGTCCGCGCCGGAACAGCGCCGGCAGGTTCATCACCAGCACACCGAGCGCCAGCATGACGGCGGTCGCCACGATGCGTGCCGTGAGCCGCCGGGCAGTACTCACCGGCCGATTCTACATCCCCGGCCTGAGCTGTCCAGCAAGCCGGCTTTGCATCGACTGCAGGGGGAGTATCATCGACTTGTGCAAGAGCCAAACGCACCGAGGAGGACTCAATGTTCAGAAACGCACTGCTGATGGCGATGCTTGCGGCCCTGGTCGCGGGCGTCGTCGTCTGCGGCGGCCAGCAACCTGCGCCGTCGGCGGCCGAGAAGCCGGCCCAGCCAGCGGAGGCGGCGATGACCGATGAGCAGAAGGCGGAGTACGTCGCCGCCAACTGCATCTGCGCTACCTGCCCGAGCTTCCTCAAAGAGGAATGCGCGAAGGCGGGCGAAAAGGGCGCCTGCTGTCTCGCCGGCAAGAGCACGGTCATCACCAAGGAAAACGGCTGCGTCTGCCCCCAGTGCCCGGTCACGGCCAAGATGGGTCTGAAGTGGGGCTACTACTGCACGCGCGGTTCCGCAAAAGAGATGATGGCGATGGAGACCAAGGAGGGCGGCGGCAAGTAGAAGTCGCCGCGTCCGATTCGGCCAAGACGCCTAGGCCGGCGGTCGATGAGCCACAGGGCCTGGTCCCGCCGAGGGCGAAGTTACCTCGGCGCGGCTGACAACTAACCTCTAGCTGCTCTCTGCTGGTTCACTGACTTCGCCGTTCTACGGCGAATACCTACGGTTCTGTGTTGCCCTGCGAATCGGTCTTGATGAGCCAGACATCTTGTCCCCCGGTACCGTAGGAATCGGTACTGCCGGAGACTATGTATCCGCCGTCCGCAGTCAACTGGACTGAATAGCCGACGTCGTCGCCGGAACCGCCATAGGTCCTGGTCCATAGCGTGTCGCCGTTTGCGTCGGTTTTCAGCAGGTAGACGTCGAACGAGCCGCCTGACCCGGTCATCCCCGCGATAATGTAGCCGCCGTCTGCGGTCCGCTGGACCGAGCGGCCCACGTCCGATTGGCCCTTGCCGAGCGTCCTGGCCCAGACCTTGTTGCCGTCGGCATCGGTCTTGATGAGATAGACGTACCCGCCGCCTCCACCAGCCGTCTGGCCGACGAGGATGAATCCTCCGTCAAGGGTGGGTTGGACGGCACAGCCATGGTCGGCGCCCCCGCCGTCGAAGGTCCTGGTCCAGAGGGTGTCGCCGGACGCATCGGTCCTGATGAAATACATGTCAGGTACGCCACTGCCGTCGGTGTCGGTTTCGCCCAGCACGACGTACCCGCCGTCACTGGTCTGTGCCACCGAGCGGCCGACGTCTGTGTAGGGCCCGCCGAAGACCTGGTGCCAGGTTTCTTTGCAGGTGGCATCGGCCTTGACGAGATAGACATTGCGCCCGCCCGCACCGTAGGAATCGGTTTCCCCCGCGATGATGTACCCGCCGTCACTGGTCTGCTGGACCGAACGGCCGATGTCGACGCCATCCCAGCCGATGGTACCGGCCCCGACCTTATTGCCGGAGGCATCCAGCTTGAGAAGACAAACGTCGGTGCCAATGAAGATGGACCAACTGACGCCGGTAATGATATACCCTCCATCCGAGGTCGGCGCAATCGAGTAGCCGACGTCAGAGCCGGACTCGCCGGAGGTATTGGTCCAGACCTGATTGCCGGACGCATCGACTTTGACGAAGTAGATATCGTCTGACCCGGCGCCGAACGAAGCCGTGCGTCCCGCCACGACGTAGCCACCGTCGGCGGACTGCACGACTGCATAGCCTTCGTCATCAGCCGCTCCGCCGAAGGTCGCGGTCCAGACTTCCCATATGGTGACGATGGTGACGGCAAGGGGCCTGGACCACTCCGAGATGGTTCCGGCCGCGGTCCTCGCCTGCGCGCACACCAGAAAGGTGTCGGCCGCCGACCACGAGTGCGAGTCGGTGGCCGCCGCGCCGCCGGTCAGCCAGGCCGACCAGTCGGAAGTGTCGCCATCGCCCCAGTCGAACCGGATGGCTACGCTGTCGCCATTCGGGTCAGCCGCGGAGCTGGTGAAAACCAGCATTGAACCAGTGCGCCCGGATTCCGGGCCCGAAGGGATCTCCGCGTACAACGAATTCTTCTTGCAGCCGGGCAGCAGCGTCATCGCTGCCAGCAGCAGAGCACAGACCACAGCCTGCGAATATCGGTACATCATGCCTCCTCCAAGCTAGGGCGCCATGGGTCCGAGGCCCTCGGCCCCGGGCCCGTCTCGCCTGGATTCTAGAACTCGTGGGCAAGCGTGTCAAATGGTCAATGGCACAGCCCGGTCCCCGGGATTGTCCCCGGTGTTGACAGTGAAGGACCGCGGGCTATAACTATCCAGAACAGATAGGAGATGACATGGCACTGCTATTCCTGCTGCTGTTTGCTGCGACGCCGGTCGATTCACCGCCGGGCTGGACCCCGGATACACTCCTGAGCCTCAACGACGCGCAGGAGTCGCGCGACCCGGCGCTTGCCATCGACAATCTCGGCCAGCTGCATGCGGTGTGGAAAGACAACCGCCGGCTGGGCGGCTACGACGAGATTCACTACCGCTGCAAGGACTCGATCGGCTGGAGTGAGTTCTTCTCGATCGGCAATCTGGATACGGTCCACCACACGCCCGACATCGCGACCGGCTCGGACAACAGCGCACACGTGGTGTTCATGCGGCGCTGGGGCGGATCCTACACCTACTTCGACGTCGGCTACCGAAGGCGTGACGGCGTGACCGGTGACTGGGACCCGGAAGAGCGATTGACGAACCAGGACTCACTCGGGTATTCGGGCCGGCCCCAGGTCCTCGTTGCCGGCGACACGGTATTCGCGTTCTGGCTCAGGGAGCGTGAAGTCCCGCCCGAAATCGTCTACTGCTCTAACAACGGCTCGGGCTGGACCGCACCGGTGACCGCAACCGGGGCCGGCGCAGTGCCGACCGGGTACTATGACATCCATGCGACCGATGACGGCTGGGTCCACATCGTGTGGCAGGACTCGCGGAGCGACACCCAGCAACTCTGGCACCGGTTCCACAACGGTGACTCCTGGTTAACTCCCGAGCGGGTCACGTTCCACGGCTACGAGGCCATCCAGCCGGACATGGGCTCCGATTCCAGCGGCAACATCCATCTGGTCTACACCGGCGGCGGGCCGGAGCTGCGGATTCACTACCGGATCTGGGACCGGGCCACGACGACGTGGGGACCGGTGACCCACTTCTATTCCTGGGCTGGGGCGCCCAGGCCGATGGTTGGCGTCAACAAGCTGACGGGCGAGCGGCACCTGACCCATGTCGGGAACCAGGACATCTGGGCATTGACCTACCGGCGCTATGACCCGGGTTCCGGGCTGTGGACCGACTCGACGATGCTCACGTGGTACGACGTGGCGACCGGGCCGGGCAAGCCAATGCTTGATTCCGGCGGGTACGTGCACCTGTTGTTCTGGGACCAGCGGTTCGGGTCACAGGAAGAGGTTTTCTACAAAACCAACCGGGTCGAGACCGGTCTGGCTGAGCAGATGACCGGGCCGGTGCGCGCCCGGCCGCTGGTTGTCCCGACCGTGACGTCCGCGGTTCTGCGTCTGCTGGGAGAGAGCAGTGCCTGGATGGTGGATGCAGCGGGCAGGAAAGCGCTCCTGCTCAAGCCGGGCCCGAACGACGTCAGCCGTATGGCCGAAGGCGTCTACTTCGTGCGTCCGGTGCAGGAAGGACCGGCGCACAAACTCGCTATCAGGCGCTAGGCCGCATCCTGCCGAGTTTCCGTCGCCAGCGCGTACGGCGAGCCGCCGAGGGGCTTACTTCACCAGGACCAGCCTCTGGCAGGAGACTCCACCGTCCGGAGCAGATACCCTCACGAAGTAGTGGCCGGCCCGCTGTCCGGCCAGGGAGAAGCGATGAGCGCCTTCGTTCAAGCGCCCGCTGAAGACCCGCCGTTGGGGCCGGCCGCACAGGTCGGACAGCCGGATGTCGTAGCGGCCCGAGCAAGGGACTGACAGGACGAAGTCCGGAGCGGCGGTGATGGCGCTGCGCGTGAGGACCGGGACGGCGTCGGAGCGGGGTGATTCGGCGACACCGGTGAAGGGGCTGTACTTGGCGATGAGGAGGTCGGCGCTGCCATCGCCGGTAACGCCGGAGATGATGGGATCGCCGATGTCGTCACAGGCGGCGTCCGTTGCCTGGTCGTCACCCGAGCCACCGTAGGTCGCGGTCCAGAGCAGATTGCCGGTCGAGTCCAGCTTCATGACCAGGCAGTCGTACACTCCGTACGCGCCGGTGTAGCCCGCAACGTAGACGTTGCCGGCCGAGTCGCAGGCCGCGCCGCCCGCCCCGTCATCCAGGTCAAGATCGAATGCACGGTCCCATACCAGGACTCCGCTCGAGTCGTACTTCAGCACGAGCGCGTCGCTCGAAACGTCTTTGACGGTCCGGCCGGCAACGATGATGTTGCCGTTCGGGTCAATCGCGACGCTGGCACCGGCATCGTCGATGCCGCGGTCGTAGCGGCGAGTCCAGAGGGTATCGCCGTCGGGCGAAAGTTTCAGGGTGACGCAGTCGAAATCCACGCCGTCGCCGACATAGGCGGTTGTCGCGATGTCCCCTGACGGGTCGAGGGCCAGCCGATAGCCGATGTCGATGACGTCGAAGTCGAGAGTCCTGGTCCACAACGTGTCGCCCGACGGGTTGAACTTCGCCAGCCAGAGGTCGAGGTACGAACCACCGTAGTACACGCCGGAGACGTACGAGTTACCGGCCGAGTCGGCCGCTATGCCAACCCCAGGTGGTTGGCGTCGGTCCTGAGCCACTTGAGGTCACCGGCGGAGTCGTACTTCGCGGTCAACGCATATATCTCCTGGTCACTTGTGAGGGTTCTCCAAATCTGGCCAAAGTCGCGAGGGCGAAGCTGACCGGGACGACGTGCGACTGCGGAGCTCTGGGCAAAGCCGGTGACAAGAACGTCGGACTCGGAATCAATGAAGACGTCGTAGGCGTACTCGTCTGCCCCGGAGTCGTACGTTCTCGTCCAGATAATATTGCCGGACTGGTTCAGCCTCACTACCAGCCAGTCGAGAGTCGAGCTCGGCCACGCGGTGCCGGCAACTGCGATGGCGTTGCCTCGGGAAGCGATACCGAGCCCGGCTTCGTCGGAACCCAGGTCCAATCTTCTGACCCAGAGCGTATCCTGGGCAAGGACGGGCGCCGCGCCCAGCAGGCAGGCCATCAGCGCCAAGGTTGCAGTTCTCATTGTTTTCCTCCAATCGGGCAGTCTTCCGTGTGATTCCTGCGGGCAGTTCCTACGGCCCGTTCGGTTGGTTCGGGCATGGCTCGATTGTAGGACTGGGCGGGGCGGGTGTCAAGGCGGCGGGATTTGACGTCCGCCAGCCCACGGCTTGCGGCTGACGGCGAAGGAAACGCTGCCCGCAATCTACAGCCGACAACCTGGGATCCGAAATGCCCGGGGGGCGTGTCAAATGGGCGGGCGGAAATGGGTAGCGTTACCAATCCCAAGACGGAGTCGGCTAGTGCCGGCGGTGGCGCCGTCGCGCAGGCATGCTGTGGTACGGGCAGACCTTCCACCGGCCGCCGGCCCCGAACGGGCAGGCGAACGCGGGCTCCAGCTTGAATCCCTTTGCCTGCAGGGCCTCGCGGTACTCCTCGTGCCTCGGGTCGGTGGGCAACAGGAGCACGCACGCGTCGGCCCGGGTGATCGATAGCCCGGCTCTGAGTTGCTCCGAAAGGGGCATGTGCGGTCGGAAATTCTCACAATCCATCGTATGAGCCTCCAATGGTTAGAGGGTTATCGCGGCTGCGTGGAACGCCAGCCACGTGCGGTTCTTTGGCCGACTTCAGTCCCGGCCCTCCTGCGTTCCGTCCTGTCGAGTCTAGGTCAGGACGTCAGGGAGTCAAGCGATTGGCGACTGGCGAATGGTGACCAGGGCAGGGCGAGGAGAGGGATGAAGCTCAGCCCACTGCGAACTGCAGACCGCGGCCGGGCTCCGTCCCGCCCCAATCCTGATTCTGGAACGGGTTTTCCCGTCGGTCTACTTGCGCGCGGCGCGTCGGCGGGCGCGCCTTGCCGGTTTGTCCGAGGCCGTGAACTCCGCAGCCGGCGATTCTGATTCCGCCTGCACTTCATCCCACGGGATGCCCCGTCCCTTGCGCAGGCTGGCGCGCGCCTGGGCGATTCGGGCGAGGAAGCGAGGGTCATTCTCGAGCCGGAAATCGAACCAGGCATCGTCGTCCGCAAA
Source organism: uncultured bacterium (assembly GCA_964610135.1). Taxonomy (GTDB): domain Bacteria; phylum Hydrothermota; class Tepidihabitantia; order Tepidihabitantales; family Tepidihabitantaceae; genus UBA2258. The sequence goes on from CAZSUX010000016.1 coordinate 16,668, forward strand.
GCCAATGAGCACGCCGGCGGGCCGGCCGTGACGCGTGATGACTATCTCTTCTTCGGCCGCGTCATTGAGGTACTCGGACAGGTGGTCCTTGACCTCAGCCAGTGCTACTTTCTTCATCGTATACTCCTTGTGCCTCCAGCCAATCCGACGCGCGAGTCTTCTCGACGATCCCCAACACATCGACCGCGCCCGGCTGCACGTCATAGAAGACCCTTATGTCGCCGACGCGCAACCGGTACTGCGGCTTCCGGGTACCCCGCAGGCGTTTGATGCGACTCCGGCTTACCTGCATCGGCTGGTGCCGAAGATGCCGGTTGATCGCATCTCTGACCTCGGTCCGGACGTGACTCGACAGCGCACGGAAGTCGTCACGAGCCTCGGGGGAGAAAACAACCCGGAACTCCATTCTGGCCAGATGGTAGCCAATTTTCGACCATTCGTCAAATCACGCAGTCTGGAATGGCGGTGCGCCGGGAGACGTCGTACATAGGTACTGGTTGTAGTTTCAGTACGCAATTACTGGATATCGTACCTATACGTGTGACCACTGCGCGTCCGGGCGAGGCGAACGTCGCCACAAGGAGTCCTTTGCTGCGAACTGCAGACCGACATCTCATGTCGCCCCGACTGGAATGGAGGGGTCTCGTCTGGAAACGCGCGGCTGCGGCCGCGCCCAACTGCTCACTGCTGGCTGCTAACCAGCCCTGTCATCAGCGGCGTCGGGGCACGTTCGAGTTAGCAGGTATGAGTTGGCAGGTAGCAGCGGGTAAGCTCGCAGCTGACGGTTTGCGGCATACGGTATACGGTTTGCGCTTCTCGATCGCGCGAGGTCAGTAATTCGTTATTGCTACCCCGGAATCAGCAAGACCCCGAGACCTCGAAACTCCCGTAGGCCCAGCCAAGTCCGGCCTTCGGCTGCTCAGCCGGTTCTCGGTGCGCTACTTTCCCGGAGCAGGTGGCTGGCCCAAGATCGTGCCGAGCGCGAACTTCCACCCGGTGAGCGGCGACGCCTGAAACATGACTTGGCGCGTGGTGCCTTCGAACTCGTAGGTCACTGTGCCATGGTCCTGTGCGAGCATCGTCTTCACGGCCTGGGCCAGGGTCGGGCTGCC
>CAZSUX010000017.1:0-17683 GCA_964610135.1 uncultured bacterium
ACGCAGACCTGCGGGCAGGCGTTGAACGGCTTGAGTATCGCGATCTTCGGGTAACGGCGCGTGACCAGGTCAATCGGCGACGTGTCGTACTCCTGCATGAAGTCCAGCGAGTGCAGGCCCTGGTCGCGGTTGGCCTGCATCGCCTCAACGTAGCCCAGCGGCGGAATCACCTGCGCCCTAACCGCGTGGTCGATTATCCGGCTGGCGTTGTAGTCCATCAGCGACGCGTAGTAGGGTGTGACCCCGAACGGCAGGCGGGCGGCAACCGCGCGGTCGACTGCCTCCTGTTCGTCCGGGGACATCCTCACCATCCGGCCGAGGGTCCCGGAGTCACGGACGACGTGGCGCAGGTGCCACTTGTAGTCGGACCAGTCGCGGCTCCGGCCATCCATCGCCTCGAGAATCCGGCGGCGGTTGGCCTTGCGGCGCGCGGCCACCTCCGGGTTCAGCCCGGTCGGGAAGGCCCGGATATGCTCGTCCACGAACTCGCCGAGTCGGTCCAGACTCCGGGACCGCGCTCTCGCCGCGGCGCGCCCGGACAGGTTCCTCGGCACTTTCGCAACCGGTTCCGGGTAGAGCTTGCTTCGTCCGCGCACCGCGCGGAACAAGTGCCGGAATTCCTCGATGAACCCCGGGGCCAGTTCGTCCCTTGGGTCCATCCCGCGCGCGGCGTCGTGCAGGTGCCGGAGCGCGCTGCACCCCGCCACGTCTTCGTTGCGTACGGAAATCACCTGCTTCATGACGCCCACGCAATCAAGCACGGTGGCGAACTCGAGCGCATGGGTATCGAAATCGTGGTTGAGGAAGACCAGCTGCCGCTGGTTCAGGTAGTCAAAGACCCGCTTGCGGGCGCTCCCCAGAGTCGGCGCCTCCCGCAGTATGGCGTGCAGTTCGGGATTCTCCCGCCAGACGTCATCGAATCGCGGGGTCATGAAACCTCCGGGCGGAGGCATACCGGCCGCACGTCCGCACCCATCGTCAGTCCTTCACCCGGACGGGAATAGAGACGACGCACTTGTCGGCTCGCGCTGCGACATCGCTTTCCGTCCACATCAGCATGGTATCCGATTATCGCACACTGGTCAAGAACGGGAAAACGGTCGCGGCCCGGTTCCTGCTGTTCGCGAGCACGCCCGCGTCACACCGCCACGCTCCCGGCCCAAGCGGGTTGACACGCGCATCCTCCCGGCTAGAATCGAGACAGTGACAGCGACAAACCCAGAGGGAGAAATCAACTAGTGATATATACCGTCACGCTCAACCCGGCTCTGGACCGAACGCTCTATGTGGAATCGCTGGTACCGGGACAGTCGACCCGCATCAAACACGAGGCGCGTTACGCCGGAGGCAAGGGCATCGACGTGTCGCGGGCCCTCCGCGAAATGGGCAGCGACAACGTCGCGCTCGGGCTCGTAGGTGGCTTCGACGGCAAGGAACTGGAGGGACGGCTGCTGCTCGCCGGCGTCGCCTGCCGGTTCACCCGCATCGCCAACGAAACCCGCACCAACATCATCATCCAGGACGAGCCCAGCGGCGCCGAGACCGCGCTGCTGGCCCGTGGCCCCGAGGTGCAGCCCTCCGAGTTGATGGACTTCCTCGACGTCCTGGAGAAGCTCCCGGACATGAGTTTCCTCATCATCTCCGGCTCACTGCCGCCCGGGCTCACGCCCGAAGTCTATGGCCGCATGATCGCCATCGGCCGGGGACGGGGCTCGCGGGTGGTGCTCGACACCACGGGCGATGCGCTGCGCCAGGGCATCCACGCCCGGCCAGCAGTAATCAAGCCCAACCGCTACGAGCTCGCCGAACTCGCCGGCAAGGAACTCGCCGACGTTCAGGCCATCTCCGATTACTGCACGGGCCTCCTGGACTGGGTCGAAACCGTGCTTGTATCGATGGGCGCAGACGGGATTGTGATGGTGACCCGGGGCCGGGTTCTTCACGCCAGGCCGCCAAAGGTAGCAGTGAAGAGCACGGTCGGTGCCGGCGACTGCGCGGTTGCCGGGTTCGTGCACGGACTGGCAGCCGGAGAGCCCGCCGCCGATGCGTTGAGGCGAGCGGTCGCCGCCGGCTCGGCCGCGACCTTGAACCCCGGCACCGGCCTCTGCCGCTGTGCGGATATTGATACCATCCTGCCCGAGGTTACGATCGTGGAGGTCAAACAGTGAGCCTCGTTCCCGGCAGGGAATTGCTCGTCGCTGCCGGCGCCCGAGGCCGGGCGGTTGGCGCATTCAACTTCAGCAACCTGGAATTCCTGCAGGCGATAGTGGCGGCGGCCGATGCCCGGCAGACGCCGGTCTTCGTCGCTACGAGCGAAAGTGCTATCGGCTACGCGGGTATTGAGTACATCGTCGCGATGGCCCGGGCCGCGGCCGCGACGACGAAGATCCCGCTTTGTCTCCACCTTGACCACGGTCGCGACCTCGCGCTTATCGAGAGCTGCATCAAAGCCGGCTACACGTCGGTGATGATCGACGCCTCGTCCCTTCCGTTCGATGAGAACCTCCGGCAGACCCGCGCGGTCGTGGAGATGGCCCGCCCGGCCGGCGTTTCGGTCGAGGCCGAGCTGGGACGCCTGGTCGGCCGCGAGGACGGCGTCGTTGTCGCAGAACGGGAGGCGATGTTGGTCGACCCGGCCGAAGCCGCCTGGTTCGCTGCCGAGACCGGAGTCGACTCGCTGGCACCGGCCATCGGAACCGCGCACGGCGCCTTCAAGTTCAAGGGCGAACCGAAGCTGGACTTCGACCGCCTGGAGCGAGTCAAACAGGCTACCGGCCGGCTGCCGCTCGTCCTGCACGGGGCTTCTTCCGTACCACATGACCTGGTTGAGAAGTGCACCCGCTACGGTATGGACGTGAAGGGAGCGCGCGGCGTGCCCGAACCGGACCTGGTGCGGGCCATCAAGCTGGGAGTCAACAAGGTCAACGTCGATACGGACCTCCGTCTCGCATTTGCCGCCGAAGTGAGGCACGCCTTCAACGAACAGCCGAAGGACTTCGACCCGCGGCACTACTTGGGCCGCGCCCGGGACGCGGTCAGGGAACTGGTCGAACAGAAGATCGACCTCTTCGGGTTGGCGGGCTAGCAAAGAACCACGCCGGTTGGAGCCTGCTTCTACTCCGGGACTCGCCGATTCCTTGACACACTTGTGAACGGCTGGTATTGTTATCTAGGCTGGACCGCCACGGGGTTATATCCCAAGTGCGCGTCCATATCGCCCCAGCCGAACGGTGCTATCGCATGCAGCGCCGAGGGCAAGGGCAAGTCGGTAGGAAACATTATCGACCCAATAGGAGGTTCTTGATGCGTACTTGCAGGTTCTTTGCAGTCCTCGTACTGCTCGTGGCCGTGGCTTCTGCCGGCAGCGTTAACCCGGCATGGATCAAGCACTATACCGGCCCGACCCAGTCCCAATACAACGAGGCGGCAGACAGCTACCTCGATACCGTAACAGGCAACCTCTATGTCGCCGGCGCCGGCGAACTGGCCGCCAATCCCGGCGGCACGGACCTGGTTGTCATGAAGTTCCGGCCGGACGGAACTCGAGCCTGGGTCAGCGGGTTCGACGGCGGCGACTCAACAGACATGGCCCAAGCGGTTGCCGTTGACTCGGCCGGCAACGTCTACATCGCGGGCAGGACCAGCAACGCGGATTTCGACGACGCGACCTGGGCCAAGTACGACTCAAACGGCGTGGAACTCTGGCACAGGATCTCGGGGTGGAGCGGAAATGACGAGGCCTTCGGCATCACCATCGGCAACGCCGGCGACGTCTATATTTGCGGGTCTGACTCCGGGTACGGCTATCTGACCGGGTACATGGTGGCGCGCATCGACCCGGCCGACGGCGACACGCTCTGGAAGCGCAGCTATGTGCTCGACACGACCGCGTTCGCCCGCAGGAATCAGACACAGGACCTGCACCCTGACTACTTCGACAACTACTTCCTCTATGATAATGTCGCGGTCGCGATTGCGCGTTCGCCCGACAGCGGCGTGGTAACCACGGGTCACGGACTGGATTACAACCGGGAGTGCGAATGGTGGACCATGAAGTTCACACCCTCCGGCGTGCGGCTGTGGACAGCGGTCTACCACAACCCGAACACGACCTACGATGACGACGACGTCGCCTTCGATCTGGCGGTTGCCAACAACGGCGATGTCTACGTTGTTGGGTTCGACTACTATGAGAGGACCAACTCGCAGGAATACAACTATGCCGTCGGTCGCTACAACTCGTCCGGTGGCCTGCTCAACTCGCGCAGCATCGACGTCGCGTCCGAGCACGGAGAAGACTACGCGTTCTCGGTCGCGCTCGACGACTCATCGCCGCAGAACGTCTACGTCACCGGGACCCTTGCCTACCCATGGCCCTTGAATGAGCAGATCTCGACCATGAAGTTCAATAGCGCGCTCACGTCGCGCTGGGGCCCGGCCGGAGCCACCTACGGCTCGAATGACGACGACCGTGGTTACTCAGTTTTCTACAGCAAGGGCCACGTCTATGTGACGGGTCGAATCGGCGATGACCTCATCACTCTCGGCTACCCTGCGTCCAACGCTGCCCCTCAGGATACGCTCTGGACCTATCGCTTCGACGGCAGCAACCGGATGCTCGACTTCGGCGCCACCATTTGCGCCTCCGACTCCGACCATGTCTTCGTCTCCGGTGAAGTCACGCACCCCGGCACGACGCCTTGGACCAGCCTCTACACCGCGCGGCTCCGCTACGGCCACCCCGACATGGCCGTGACCTCCATCGTCGCTCCACAGGGCACCTACGACCACTACGATACCGTCATCCCGCGGGCCACGATCACAAACTACGGCGATGTCATCCCGATGATCAACGCCTTCATGTACATCGGCCTGCCCTACGGCGACACGATCCAGGTCTACGATGGCCCGGCGCCGGGCCAATCGGCGGTCGTGTCCTTCAAACCCTGGGCGGCACACCCGACCGGGCTCGTTGCTCTCCGTTGCAGCCTGGAAGTCGAAGGCGACACGAACCCCAGCAACGACTTCTTCTCCGACACGGTTCAGGTGCTCCCGATCGACGTGGGCTGCCGGCTCATTCTCTCGCCGGTGGGGACGATAGACTCGGGCAGCACGGCTATGCCGGTCGCCCGGTTCAAGAACTTCGGAACGTCGACGCAGACGTTCCCGGTCTGGTTCCGAATCGAAACGACGGGCGGCGCGGCAACCGGCCTGCCGCAGCGCGGAACAGCCGGTCCACCTCTGCAGGTCTATGAGGATTCGGCCACCGTTACCGTGGCACCCCAGGAGAGCACGGACGTTTCTTTCAGCAACTGGCTGGCTTCACCGCGCGACACTTACAGCATGAAGGCATTTGCCGCGCTCTTTGGTGACGACAATCAGTCCAACGACACGGTCAGCGCGCAGCTCATCGTGGGACCGGGACCGGGTATCGAAGGTCCCGGGAACCTCTCCGGCGTCCCGCGTGAGTACTCCCTGGGTTCGCCAAGACCCAACCCTTTCGTAGGCAGGATGCTTGTGCCGTTCACTCTGCCGGCTCGGTCGCGGGTCTCGCTCCAAGTCTATGACGCCGCCGGCGCGCTCGTCCGCACGCTAACCGCGGCTGAAATGCCGGCTGGATTCCATCACGCCCTCTGGGACGGAACCGATGAGCGCGGCCTGCGAGTCCAACCCGGAACGTACTTCTGCCGCCTGGAGGCTCCGGACTACTCCCACATCGCGAAACTCATCATGTCCAACTGACCATCTCTCGAATCCCGGGCGGCCCGACTTTCCTCGGGCCGCCCGCTGCTTTCCGGTTGAGTGCTGCCGAGGCCACCCGACTCCACTCGGACGCAGATCTATGGCACCTGCCGCGAAATGCAGCAGTTGCAGCAGCACAACATAGCAGCCGGGCGGCTGATTGTCGCACCTGCAATCGCTGTACAGCAGCTAATTGACCTTCCACGAGTATCTTAACGTTACTCCGCTAATGCGACAGTTTGGCATACTAAATGCAACAGCAGTATCATGGCATCTACCCGTGAACTCCGGAGTCCGTTCTCGACCCCACTTCAGGATGGCAGTCCCTCAACGCCCGAGTTGTGGAGCTGGACTCCGCGCCGGATCGGCCCGCGGTTCGACTGGCTTGATCGCGACCACATCCTGATAGTCGACGGCCCGCTCTCGGAACGCCAGTTCGAAGTAACCACTGACGTAGGGGTAGATACTGCCGTGGTCCGGTTGTGCGAGGACGGCAATTTCGCCGGCCTGGTCCGTATCGAACGCAGCCTGTCGGGCAAAGATATCATTCTCTCGAACGCGGCCGTTGGACTGCGCTTTCGGCGTGGCGGCCTGGCAGCGATAATGACGTGGTGCGCGTTCCGTGAGCTTTTGACGAAACAGGAGTCGGCGACATTCCGCATTCGAATCGCGCGCTCGGTCAAGCCACGGTCAACAAGCACCGAGTTGCGGAGCATCGGGGTGGGCGTTATCGCTGCCAGGCTGGGTTTCCGACCCGAGCTACCCGTTGAGAGACTCATCCACGAAGCCAATATTGTGGGCATCGCGACCCTGCCCGGATGCGAGGACAGCCCGCCTGCCATCAGAATCACGCTGAAGAGCCACCCGTTCGAGCTGGCCGCAGTTGCGCTGAGCCCGGATACGATGAGGCCGTTGTCTGACTCTCGCCACTATCAGCAGCTCGGTCGCGACGGCCGTCAGATCCGAAGCTGGCTGCAGCAGGGACTGCTGCTCGTCGGCAAGGACTACTGCCTCGGCGAGTCGGGGATCCAGCAGTTCGTGAACGCCATGGCGACGGACGCAGAAGAGGCCGCCGAGTTCCGAAGCAAGATACAGCCACTCTAGTCCTTCGTCCTTTCCCGGCGCAAACCCGATAGTCGTCTGCCGCCCACCCGCTCCCGGGCTCAGCCCAGGGCGCGCTCCTGCCATACTACCTGACTGGACCGCACGACTTGCGGCACCGGCTGAGACTGCTAGAATCGACCGGTGAGCACGCGACGCATCCCATCGGGGCAGGACGCGGAGCGGAACGGCATCGCCCGCCGACACCCCTTCCGCTTCCGAGGCCCGATTCTGTTCGAAGAGGCCGCCGTTCGCGAGCTATGCCGGCTCGCCCGCGAGGGTTATGAGGCGAGCTTCAAGAAAGAGACGTACGGGCTTCTTTTCGGCAGGATCGACCGCGGCCGCCGGTTCACTGTGCGCCGTTCGTGCTTCTACCGAGGAGGCAGCAGGACCCGCACCGGCGTCACGTTCAAGGACTGGCCGACTCTCGTCCGGCTCGCCCGGCGGCGCCGCGAGCTAGCCCGTAGAATGCGGCTGCGGTTTGCCGGCAGTTTCCATTCACACGTCGAGATAGCCGGCAACGTGTTCAAGGGCATGTCTGAATCCGACCGCGAGTCGTTCCGCGACGACCGGATGGCGACCCTTGAAGTCATCGTCTTCGTCTGGAAAGGAAACAACCATCGAGCCGAGCGCTCGCCCCGTGACATCGTCGCATTCGAGCCCGCCTCCCGGTACAACTACCGCATCCGCTGTTATGCCAAGCGCGCGAGCGGTATCCGACAGGTGACCCTCAAGGTCGTCAGTGCGGACATCGTCGTGATCTTCTGACGCAGACGGACTCCCGACTGCAGACGCTGGACTGCTGACCTCAGACAACAAGGAACGGGGCCCGAAGGCCCCGTCCGTTCATTCGTCCATGTGACTCAGGACTTCGTCATTTCCACTTTGGACCTTCTACTTTCCTCACGTTCCGTGCTGCCAGCTCGAGATGTACTCAGCCTGCTCCGGGGTCAGCTTGTCGATCTTGATGCCGAGTGTCCGCAGCTTGACCTCGGCGATTCTCTTGTCGAGGTCTTCGGGCACCTTGTAAACTCGATTCTCGAGCTTGCCTCTATTCTTCAGGATATACTCGGCAGCCACAGCCTGGTTGGCGAACGACATGTCCATGACCATCGCCGGGTGGCCTTCCGCCACGGAGAGGTTCACTAGCCTGCCCTCGGCCAGCAGAATGAGCCGCTTGCCGTTCGCAAGCACGTGCTCGACGCAGAACCTCCGCAGCTCGCGGCTGGACTTCGTTATCTTGTCCAGCGCGGCCTTGTTGATTTCCGCGTCGAAGTGACCTGAGTTACAGACGATCGCACCGTCCTTCATCGCCAGCATGTGCTGCTTGTCAATCACGTTGATATCGCCGGTGACGGTGATGAACAGATCGCCGACCTTGCAGGCGTCGCCCAGCTTCATCACCCGGAATCCGTCCATCCGGGCCTCCAACGCGCGCACCGGGTTGACCTCGGTGACGATGACGTCCGAGCCCATGCCCTTCGCCCGGGACGCAACACCCCGGCCGCACCAGCCGTACCCGCAGACGACGAAGGTCGCGCCGGCAAGAAGGATGTTGGTGGCCCGGAGGATTCCGTCGAGCGACGACTGGCCGGTCCCGTAGCGGTTGTCGAACATGAACTTGGTCTCGGAATCGTTGACCGCGATCACCGGGAACGCGAGCACGCCGTCCTTCTCCATGCTGCGCAACCGGATGACGCCGGTCGTGGTTTCCTCGGTCCCGCCGAGAACTGCCGCGAGCCGTTTGCCTTTCTCCTTGTGCAGGGTCGATATCAGGTCCGCGCCGTCGTCGGTGGTGATCATCGGCCCGTGGGAGAGTGCCTGCTCGATGTGTTGGAAGTACTGGTTCCGGTTCTCCCCCTTGATAGCAAAGGTGGGAATGCCGTAGTCCTTGACCAGCGAAGCCGCCACCTCGTCCTGGGTCGAAAGCGGGTTGGACGCGCAGAGCCGCACGTTCGCGCCGCCGGCCTTCAGGGTCCGCACCAGGTTCGCGGTCTCGGACGTGACGTGCAGGCAGCAGCTCATCCGCACACCCTTGAGCGGCCGCTGCTTCTCGAACCGCTTCCGAATCTCGGCCAGCACCGGCATGAACCGGCCGGCCCATTCAATCTTCGTTTTGCCGGTCTTGGCCAGGCTCAAGTCTCTGACATCACAATCCATCAGTCCTCCATTCTCAGTAACGATGAACTAGTTGCGGCTCGGGACACGATACGAATCGCCGACGATTCGTTCATGTCCCGCGCTCTACTTCAGGGCGCGACGCAGCTCGGCCGCCTTGTCGATCTTCTCCCAGTTGAAAAACTCCAACGTCTGCTTACCCGCCTTCTTCGTGTACGGCTCGCGGCCGAAGTGGCCGTAGGCCGACGTCGCCTGGTAAATCGGCTTGAGCAGGTTCAGGTAGCGAATCATCTCCCGCGGCTTCAGCGGAAACACGCCCCGAATCAGCTTGACCAGCTTCTCATCGTCGATGAGCCCGGTGCCGAACGTGTCCACCGATACGTCGGTCGGCTCGGCCCGGCCGATGACGTAGGCCAGCCGAACCGCTATCTCCTTGCACAGGCCCGCTGCCACGCAGTTCTTGGCGACGTACCTCGCCATGTAGGTAGCGGAACGGTCGACCTTGCTCGGGTCCTTGCCTGAAAACGCACCGCCGCCGTGGGCGATCCTGCCCCCGTAGGTGTCGACGATCAACTTCCGGCCGGTCATGCCGGTATCGGATTGGGGTCCGCCGACTACGAACTTGCCGGTCTCGTTCACGTAGAACTTGGTGTTCCGGTCGAGGTAGTGGGCCGGGACCACGTGCCGCGCTACGGTGTCAATCAACTCCTGCCGCGCGGCCTTGGTGATGTGGTGCCCGGTTCCATCGAGAATAGTCTCGTCATGCTGAGCCGCAAGTACCACGCTGTCGACCCGCACCGGCACGCCGTTGTCGTACACAACCGTGACCTGGGACTTGCCATCCGGCCGCAGGTATGGCAGGATGCCGTGCTTGCGCACGTAGGCGAGGCGCTGGGCCAGCTTGTGCGAAAGCACCATCGGCAGCGGCATCAGTTCATCGGTCTCCTTACAGGCGTAGCCGAACATCACGCCCTGGTCCCCGGCTCCGCCGGTATCGACACCCTGTCTGATGTCGGGCGACTGCTTGCCGATGGCGTTCAGCACCGCGCAACTGTCGCAGGAGAGCCCGCTGTCGGCCGTGACGTACCCGATGTCCCGCAGCACGCTCCGCACCAGCTTCGGCAGGTCGACCCACGCACGGGTCGTGATCTCGCCGCCGACCAGAACCATGCCGACCGTGACAAACGTCTCGCACGCGACCCGGCCGTGCGAGTCCTGGCGCAGGACCTCGTCCAGCACCGCATCCGAAATCCGGTCGCAGACCTTGTCCGGGTGGCCTTCGGTAACCGACTCAGAAGTGAAAGTTGTCCGCACTAGATCAGTCCTCCTATAAGCAAACGCTTCAACCTGACAGTCTCGACCGCGAGCCCTCGCGTAATCAACAGCAGAAACGCGGCCACTCCGCCCGGCCGGGCTTTCCCCCGGCCCTTCAGATTCAGGCCGTGAATGATAGCCGGAGAGCCGTCCGTGGTCAAATCAGGCAGGCGCGCAGAGCGCGAAGCTCGAAGCGCGAATTCCGAAGTCCGATTCAAGTCCGAAACCCGAATGAAGGAATCGCAGTCACGCGATGGCGTGTGACCATTCGAGCTTGAGACATTCGAGCTTCAATCGGAATTCGAATTTCGGACTTCGGGCACTCCTAATTCCCCACCAGCACCTGCCCGAGCAGCGGCTCCACCCCCCGCACGGCATCAGCCAGATCCTTGCACTCAAGCCAATGCGCACCCCTTAGCGAACGGAACCACGTCACCTGGCGCTTGGCATACGCCCGCGTCTTGGCCTTGGCCTCATCGACCGCTCGCTCCAGCGTCAACTCCCCGTCCAGGTGCCGCAGCAGTTCCGCGTATCCGTAGGCGTTGGCCACGTAAGTGTCCCGGCCAAAACCCGACTCCTTCAGCCGCCGCACCTCATCCAGCAGACCCGCGTCCATCATCGCGTCGAACCGGGCGTCGAGTCTCCGGCGCAGCAGTTCCCGCTCCATTGCCAGCACGGCGTACACGGGCCCAAACTCAACCTCAGCCTCGACCGTAGCCTTCCTCGCCAGCTCGGTCATCGTCCTACCCGTGGACTCGTACACTTCCAGCGCCCTCATCACCCGTTGCCGGTCGTTCGGATGCAGCTTGTGCGCCCGCTCCGGGTCAACCCGCTTCAGCCGGTCGTGCAAAGCCAGCGACGTCTCGGCCTCCAGCCGCTGCCGCAGCGCCGGGTCCGGCTTCGGCGCCTCAAAGAACGGCTCGAATAGCGCCTTCAGGTACATGCCGGAGCCGCCCGCAACGATGAACCGCTTTCCTTCCCGTCGCAGCCGTCGCATCACGGCCAGGGCATCGCGCGCGAAGTCGGCCGCCGAGTAGACCCGGTTCGGCTCGACCATATCAACCATGTGAATGCCGACCTCACGACGGAGTTCCGGACTTGGCTTGGCCGTGCCGATGTCGAGCCACGAATAGACCTGCCGCGAATCGGCCGAGATGATTTCCAGCCTGTGCTTCCGTGCCAGCTCAACCGCGACCGCGGTCTTGCCGACGCCGGTCGGGCCGCAAAGGACCAGCACCCGGCTGATTGGCGACTGACGATTGACGATTTCCGATTTCACGGTCGGCCTGCCGCAGTTGCCATTCGACACTCGACAATCGTCAATCGGAAATCTCTACGTTCGTCCGAACCTGCGCTCGAGCTCCTCGATTGTGATTTTGATAATTGCGGGACGGCCGTGCGGGCAGAAGTAGGGCTCCTTGCAGGCGAAGAGCCGGTTGATGATCGACTCCATCTCCGGTGTGGTCAGCCGCTGCCCCGCCTTGACCGCACCCTTGCAGGCAATGACCCTGGCGAGCTCGGTCTCGATTCCGGCGTCCCCCGGTTTCACCTTGGCCAGGTCGGCAAATAACTCCCGCACCTCCTCCTTGCCCATGAACGACCCGGCCGGGACCGTCTCCACCGCTACGGTGCGCCCGCTGTAGGGAGCGACCTCAACGCCCATCCTGGCCAGCCGGTCCTTGGCCCGCTCGTAGGCCTCGAACTCCTCCGCGGTCAACTCGAGGGTAATCGGAAACAGGAGACCCTGCGGCGCTACGTCCTCCCTGCCCTTCATTACCTCCTCGAAGAGAATCCGCTCGTGGGCCGCGTGCTGGTCGACGATCACGTACCCGGACGTGACCTGGGCGAGAATGTAGGAGTTATGCAACTGCCAGAACTCCTGGGGCGCCGCGTCCTCGGGCACGAATCCCCGCTGGTAGAGGAAATCAGCGTCCGCCGTTTCCTTGCCCCGCTGGATTCCCAACCCCTGCCGCACAGCCTCGGATACGAAGTCGAACAGGAACCGCTCGTCCGCGAACCTCACCTCCTGCTTGGTCGGGTGGAGGTTCACGTCCAGCCGCGACGGATCGGTCTCGATGAACAACACGAAGTCCGGGTTGTTGCCGGTGAGCACCGGGCCGTAGCCCTCGTACACCGCGCGCACCACGGTCGGGTTCCGTACCGGCCGCTTGTTCATGAATATCGCCTGCACCTCGTAGAAGCTGCGCGACCGGGTCGGTTCGGCGAGGAACCCGAAGAGCGATAGCAGTGGGTTATCGACCTTCATCTCGACCAGGCTCTCGTACACACGCTTCTCGAACAGCGCCCTGATGCGGTCCTTCACGCTCCCGGTCGGGCCGAGCCGCATCACCTCACGCTCGTTCGAGATGAGCGTGAACCCGACCGCGGGATAGGCAATCGCGTAGTTGCGCACTGCTTCCACGACCAGCCGCGACTCGTAGTTGTCCGACTTCATGAATGCCCGGCGCACCGGCAAATTGAAGAAGAGCATCCGGGCAGTGATGGTCGTGCCACGGGGCCGGGCAGTCTCGTTGATGCCCCTTATCTCACCACCCTCGACCTCGATCCGTGTCCCGACTCCCGACTCTCGACTCTCTCCTCCCTCCTCTCTCTTCCCTCCTCCCTCCTCTGCATTGGTCTCGATAGTCAGGCGCGTGACCGCACCGATTGAGGCAAGCGCCTCGCCGCGGAACCCGTAGGTAGTGATTCGCGTCAGGTCCTCGGCGGTATCCAACTTGCTCGTCGCGTGACGGGCAACCGCCAGCCTGACGTCGTCCCGCGTCATGCCGCAGCCGTTGTCGCTGACCTTAATCAGGTTCTTCCCGCCCTGTTTCACCTCGACCCGAATGTCGGTGGCGCCGGCATCGAGCGAATTCTCGAGCAGCTCCTTGATGGCGTTGGCCGGCCGGACGATTACCTCGCCCGCGGCAATCCGCCGCACCGTCTCCTCGGGCAGCAACCTCACCGGCCGTCGCGCACTCACCTACGCCACCCCCGGGTTAGGAATTAGTAATTGGGGATTCGTCATTGAGACCTTGACCTGCTCAAGGTCTACGAGCATTCCATCCGACGCAGCCACCACCTTGCAGCCGGTCCGCTCGCTCATCTCCCGCGCAATGACCCATGGCTTGGCCGCAAGCATCCTCATTCCGAAATGCCCGAGCACGGTCAGCTTCGGCCGCATCGCCTTCACCAACTCCTCCGCATCCGGCGCGCTCAGATGGTCAAGCTGCGACGGCTTCGGCCGCACCACGTTCATGACTACCACATCGGCCCGGTAGTGCTCCGCGAGTTCGGGGAAATACCGCGTGTCCGCGATGTAGGATACGGTGAGACAGGGATCGAGGGATGGAGAGATCGAGGGATCAAGCAGCTGAGCACTCTGTTCCTCAGGAGCCCGACCTTCTGCCTTCTGCGCTCTGCCTTCTGTCCTATGCCTTCTTCCGTCCTCCCTATCTTCGACATTCGACATTCCACCTACTTCGAACTTGAATCCATACACCTCTCCCCGGTGCTGATGCCTGACCGGGCACGTGAACCTGACGTTGCCCAATTCGTAGGAGCCGCCTTCTGCCAGCGTAACGACCCTCTCAAGGAACGGACGCACGTACTTGAGCACGACCGGGTCATCGCCTCCCAACGCATCGGAAGGCGCGAACAAGGCACCGCGTGGCTCGGTCCCCCCCATCGTCATCGCCTCAATCATGTTGTTCACATCGCCAGAATGGTCGAGGTGACGGTGCGAAAGCAGAATCCCGGCGAGCTTGGTCGGGTCCAGCCGATGACGCGAACCTGTCATTCGCACCAATGCCCCCGGCCCCGGGTCAACCAGGAAGCGCGTCCCTGCCAAGGAAAACCAGATGCCGCCCGACGCCCGCAACTGCTTGGCGACAACAATCCTGGCCCCGCCCGAGCCGAGAATTACCATCCGGTCCGAAGGGACAGGACCACGGAATGGGGGCTGTACCGGATTGCGGCCGCGCTCCAGCGGCCGGGGACTGTCCCCATTCTGGGCCTGGTCGTGTCCCGGTGTCTCGGGCCCGGTTGTCATGGTCACAGTTGCACAAGATACCAGACTCTTGACAAGAGTCAACCGAGGCACGCCCGCAGCCAAGAACAGGGGCTGTCCCCTTCCGGCATGATGCATCAGGCATGACGCATCATGCAGGGCAAGGGGTTGTCTTCAGCTTACCACGTCTCCCCCTCCTCGCTGAGGAGAGGGTCGGGGTGAGGAGAATGTCGGCTAGTGCTGGACTACGACCTTGGTGACGCTTGACGCATCACGCCTCACGCTCGACGCCTGACGCACGAAGTAGACTCCGGGCTTCGGGTTCGTCACCCGCCTGCCCATTGCGTCGAAGACGACGCAGGACGCAAGATGCCTTACGCCGCGTGCACCGGACAGGATCGTCGGCGCGAGCTTGCTGCTGACGGCTTGCGGCTTGAAGCTCTCCTCGACACCGGTCGGGATGTTGATGTCGCCATCGACGTAGTCGTAGATGTAGTTGTCGGCCCTCAACGAGTCAGGGTCAGGATACTCCGAACCAGCCAAGTAGATGCCGTAGTGCAGGCTGTGGCCGATGGAATCGCCGATGACCGTCGGCGTGCAGTTGTCAATGTAGATGTCGCCGTAGTGGGCACCGCCGTATTCAATCCTGCAGTTCTTCACCAGACACTGGCTGTCGATTGAGTTCGCGTAGAACGAGAGGCCGACCCAGTCACCCGGGGCGGGCGAGGCGATGGAGCTGGTGAAGGTAATCTGCCCGCCCGTGCCGTCGGCAATCAGGCCGCCCGGAGAGCTGTAGCCGATGTAGAACTCAGTCATTGGTGTCAACTTCAAGGTCGTCCCGGCCGCGAGTGTGAGAACCGGCGAGTTCGTGGCGTCCTGGACTGCCACATCACCATTGATAACGTAGGGCACCCCGTGATACAGCCAGGTTCCCGTCGTCTTCACTGTGCCGCCGCGGACCAGAACTCCTTCTCTGGTGTTGCCGGTCAGCGTGTTGCCGGTGCCGAGCGTAGGTACGTACTCCGCGGCGATATGGACTGCGTACCTAGTGCACGCGGCAATGGTGTTGTTGCTGAAGTCGCCGAAGCAACCGGTGCCGGAGAGCCATACCCCGTTGCTGCCGCTCTTCCGGACAACGTTGTGGTCGAACTTGATCCCGGTCTGGTCTACCGTGATCGCGCCGAACTGATCGCTGGTCTTGCCGCCGAACAGCACGTTGCAGTAGGACATCCTGGCCGTAGACATGGTGTTGCTGTAGAAGCTGATGCTCCGCCAGAATCCGGGCACCGTGTCCGACAGCGAAGTGAAGGTGACAATCGAATCGGGCGTCCCGACCGCAACGATGGACCCGGGGGTCGCGTAGCCGGTGTAAAGCTCTGCGTCGGCTGAGACGAGCACGGTGCAGCCCGGCATGATCGTCAGGGTCACGCTGTCCGCTGTGAAAACGTCATCATCCAGGATGTGCGGATTGCCGGAAGGAAGCCAGACTTCGCTCGAGTCCAGCATACCCGAGTGGTGGGTCGGCCCTGCCGGAACGCCAAACGCCGCAGACCCCAGCGACACCAGTGCCACGGCGACAAGAAAGGCCAGGACTCTATTCACGGTACCTCCTCACCTCGTGACAACAACCTTGGTGACGCTTGACGCATCACGCCTCACGCTCGACGCCTGACTTACGAAGTAGACTCCCGGCTTCGGGTCCACGACCCTCCGCCCCATCGCGTCGAAGATGACGCACGACGCCAGACGCCTGACGCCGGAAACCCCGGACAGGACCGTCGGCTCCGGCTTGCGGCTGATGGCTTGCGGCTTAGGGCTCTCCTCGGTCCCGACCACATCAGAACCTCTCGCACACCACAACCCGCTATCCTGCGTGCTGTAGACAACCACTACCTGTCCGCTGGTATCGGTTTCGATATCGATACCGCCGATGCCGGCCGGACCCGGTATGCTCTCGACGTGCCAGCGGTTCGTCTTGAACGCGAAGAGCGGCCGAGCCGCCCGATAGTTGAGTATATACGCCACGAGCGGCACGTCGTCGTCTGTGTATGCGAGACCGGCGGCCGGCGGATTGTAGGGGCTGACGACGATCGGCACGATTGACTCACTATCGTGCTTGACGTAGCCGAGCCCGGTTGCATTTCCCACGCCGTCGCCGTGCGGGACAAGTGCAAGCGGCAACGGAGTGATCTCCCCGTAGGAACCGGATCTCACGTCCCATGCACTCACCCACGAGTCTCCCGTGAAGTACAGCAGGTTGGTTTCACAGCCCGACTTGGGCCATCCGTCATCCCAGCCGCAGAACCCGAAGAACCAGGGGCTGCCGTCAGCGGCGGTGGTCAGATGGCAGTATGGACCCATGATGTCCCACCCATATGCAGGCAACTGCACCACGAAGCTGTATGTCCACCCGGAGTCAGTCTCGTGCCACGCCGCGAAGCTCGCTCCTATCCTATACGAACTGAAGAGAGCGTACAGCCGTCCGGATGTGTCATAGGCAACCGTGTTGCAGGGAGGGGAGTCATTGTACGGGTGAGGTTCGGAGTACCAAGTGTCATTGACCATCCGGTAGAGGCGGTTGATGCCGGCAATCGAGTCCCAGCAGGCCAGGCATAACTCCCCATGCGGGCTGGCAGCAAGAAATGGCCGGAAGTGAGTGCTGGGTAACCGGGCCAACGAACACACGTTGGTGAAGCTCCAGCCCGAGTCGCCGAGACAGGCGACCCGCACGACTCCGCTATTCGTCTCGTAGCCCGCCCACAACCTACCGTCAGCCGCCTTGACCAACTCGACCGGCGAACCGGACGCCGCGGTCGAATCCACCTGCTCGACGACCCACGACTGGCCGAAGGCGAGCGCGGCCAGCAGCAGAACCGGCGCGAAAGCGTACTTCATGGCACCTCCAGGACATCTGATTATCGGCCGCTGCCAGCGCTTGTCAATAGGTTGGAAGGAACGACTGGCGGTCGAGCTAGTCGAGCTCGCCCCGGCGCTCCATGTCGGCGAAAAGGGCGATGACGGCCTGCTTCATCCTGGTGAACGGCTCAGGCGGAAGTCCGTGCTCAGCCGCCCACGAGTCGAGTTTGGCCATCGCCTTCTTCCGCCAGACCGGCCGAGCCTTGCGCGTCCGGCGCAGCGCGCCGAATACCTTGCTGCCATACGAACGTCGGTATGTCGCCAAAGGGTCGCCCCAAGCCACCCGCAACTCGTTGAGGACGTCGTTGAACACAAAATGCAGCCTGCGCTCCCACGCCTCGGCCTTGGCGCGCTTCACCGCCTGCCGGACTCGTCGCTCGACATCCGACTCGGTCCGAACCCGCTGCCCGGCCTTGTGCCTGAGGCCAATGTCATAGTCCTGCGCCCGCTTTCGCTGAGCCGGCAACAACCTCGCGGTCGCAT
>CAZSUX010000018.1:0-17398 GCA_964610135.1 uncultured bacterium
AAGATTGTTCTATCGGTAAAGGAGTAGTATTCGTATGCGGCGATGGGATCGTAACGGGAGGCGCACGTGATTGCCGCGGTTGTGACCGGGCTGGTAGCGGCCGCTGCGGCCGGAGTGGCCGGATGGCTGCTGGGCCGCCGGGCGGCCGGATCACGCGCGACCGGGCTGGAGCGGAGGCTCGCCCTGCTGGAGGACGCGGCCGGGCGCAAGTATCGCGACCGGCTGGCGTCAATGCGGCGCCGACTGGGATTCGTATTCCTGGACGGGCTGCCGGCCGCGGCCGACCATGAGGTCGCAGAGCTGTTTGAGACGGGGACAAAACATGCGGCGCAGGCAGAATGGAGCAAGGCCGGCGAGTGCTGGACCCGGGCGCTGGCCAAGGCCAAGCCGGCCGAGGCCGCGGCATTGCGGGTCCTCTGCGGGACATGCCGGTTGTCGCTCAACCAGCCAGAGAAGGCGCAGGCCGAGTTTGAGACCGCGCTGGCCACGAGCCGACAGGCCCGTGACCTGGCCGGCACCGCGGCCAGCCTTCTGGCGTTGGGAGCGGTGGCGACCGAGCAGGGCATGTCGCGTGAGGCCGGACGCTATCTGGACGAGAGCGAACGTTTGAGTCGTAAGCTGGGTTTGACCGAGCTTGAGGCGGCGGCGCTGGTTCGACTGGCCGAGCTCGCCGCGGCGGGCAAGGAATACGACCGGGCAATCGCGCTGCATCGCCAGGCAGTGAAAACCCTCCAGGTTGCCGGCGACCGCGCCGGGGCAATCCGTCAGTACGGAGCGGCCGGTGAGACACTTCTGCGCAAGGGCGAGCTGGACAAGGCGCGGGCCGCGCACGAGGATGGGCTGCTGCTTGCGCGACAGGCCCGTGACCGTTCCGGCGAGGCCGAGCGACTTGCTTCCATCGGCGTGATCCACCGCCTCCAGGGCGACACTACCCGTGCTCTTGAGGTGCTGGAGCGGGCTTTCCATATCTACGAGGAGACTCACCAGCCGCGGCCGATGGCACGATTGCTCTACGAGTTGGCGCTCATCTACGACGGACTGGGCGAGCCGGATGCGGCCCACGAGTACCATGAACGTTCGCTGGCGCTGGCGCGCGAAGTCGGCGATCGATATCTGGAGGCGCGGAATCTCGAGCAGATGGCCGAGCTCTGCCTTCCCCAGGGCGCACTCGAGCAGGCGCAGGCGATGTTCGAGCAAGCAGCGCAGATTGACCGCGAGGATTCAGGGAAACGAGACCTGTGCCACGACCTGACCGGGGTCGGCCGGACCCAGTTGCGGCTTGGCCGTGCCAGCGACGCGACCCGGTCTTTGAGCGCTGCGCTGGCCCTGAGCGAGGAACTGGCGGATACGAAGGCCGAAATGTGGGTATCGCTGTACCTCGGGCAGGCGCAGCGCGCGGCCGGTCTTCTGGCCGAGGCCCTGCAGAGGCTGGAGCGGACCCAGGCTTTGGCCCGCAAGTTGGGGGACGAGGGGATTCTGGCCGCAGCTTTGGCCGAGGCAGCGCTGGTCCACGCGGGGCAGGGAGACTGGTCCGGTGCGGCGGAAGCGGCCCAGTCCGCCGCCGATCTGCACCGGAAGCTGGACGACCAGCGGGCGCAGGCGCGTGACCTGGTCGAGATCGGCGTGGCGCTCAGACACCAGTCACGGCTGGATGAGGCCAAGTCCCGGCTTGAGGACGGGTTGCGGTTGGCCCATTCGAGCGACGATTCCGGAATCGAGGCGGGGGCGCTGTTCGAGATGGCCGCGGTCAACCTTGCCCTGAGTAATCCCGGGCTCGCGCGGGAGAACCTGCAGCGGTCGCTGCAACTGCGCGAGGCCGAAGGCGACTTGCGGGGCCAGGCTGAGTGCCGGTTGGAGCTGGGCCGGCTGCTGGCAGGGGCAGGGGAGAGCGAAGCGGCCCGGGAGCAACTGGATCGGGCCGCGCGGCTATTCGTCAAGCTGGACGACCGGGAGCGCGCAGCCGATACGACGCGGGCGCTGGCCGGTCTACCGGGTGCGGGCGGCGGGGTTCAGATCCTCAAGCAGTGACGCAGGCGCTTGCTCCCCAGACCCGATATTGAAGCCACGAAAGCACGAAACACACGAAACGAACGGGTGCAGGATGCTGGAAGTCCGTTTCATTCCGTTTTCGTGACTTCGTGGCCATCTACTTCGGATCCCAGGTTGCTCCCGCGGGTTGACTCGCGGGGCAGTGCTGCTACAATTCGGTCTTGCGAAGGGCGATTAGCTCAGCTGGTTAGAGCGCTGGTCTCACATACCAGAGGTCACAAGTTCAACTCTTGTATCGCCCAGTAGCCAAGAGGACAATTCAGTAGTCAGGAACGGGCAGTTGGTACGAGCACAACTCCTGTTTCTTGACTCCTGGTTTCCTTTTACTTCTTTCCGCGCTTCCGAGCCGGTACGGTCCGGACGCCCTCCCAACGGAAGCCCATCTGGCGGCGGTAGCGACGGCGCTGCAGACCGCTGAACCCCAGTTTGTCACACGCTTGCTCAAAGGTCAGCCCGCGGGCGAGCAGTTTGCGGATGGACTCCTGGCGGCACAAGCGCTGGATTCTGCCGGCCGGCTCGATCTCGCGTCTTACCTGGCGGATGGCCTCGCGAACATGGTAGTCGCTGACTCCGTAGTGCCGGCCGATCGCCGACAGCGATTCGCCGCGGTCATGGAGGTTCGCCATGGCGACGCAGGTCCGGCGCGACACGGTGCGGTGCCAGGCGCGAATGCGGCGGCTCGGCTTGACCTTCAGTCGCGGCATCAATTGCCGGATGCGCTCACGGGAGACGCCCACGGCCCGGGACAGCTCAGCCTGGGTCATGCCGGAAACGGCCTTGCCCAGCTTCTCGATCTTCTGAGATGCAGTCAGTTCCATCTAGCCTTCCTTTCGAGTTGAGATTGTTATCATTGTTCGGCAGCCCGTCTTGATCATGGTAATGCCAGCTTGGCGGTCGCACGCCTGCCGTCGTCGAGTTCAAGCACGGCGAACCGGATGCCGGTGCCGATTCCGGACGTCGGGATCTCATCCCGGCCCGTACCGACTCCACCGATGGTCCGCAGTTGGCGGCCCGCGATGTCGACCAGCCTGAGCCGATACGCGCAGCCCGGCGGGACGTTGAGGACGATGTGACGCGCAAGTATACGGATAAGGGGGTCCGGATCGGGGCCGGCGTTGGGCTCAGCCGTTCCGGTCTGCACTACCCCGGAGAGGCAGACGAGGTGGTTTTGTTCGTTGCCTTGGTCCTGCAGTCCGACCAGCACATCGGCCGCGCCGTCGCCATCCAGGTCCGGGGCTCCCGTGACATCGTAGACTCGCTCGCTGAACGGGTAGTACCAGAGCGCCTGGCCGGTGGCGCCGTCGAAGAGCTTGACTTGTCGTCCGTTCAGGGCGCCCGCAACGACTTCCGGCTTGCCGTCAGCATTTATGTCGGCGAGCGTGTCCACACTCCAGACGTCGGCGCCGACGTTGGCGGACCATAGCTGAACGCCGTCGCTCCCCGACAGGACGCGAACGTTCCTGTCCCACGAGCCGACGATGACGTCGTGCTTGCCGTCGTCGTTCAGGTCACGAACAGGCACGACTTCCATGACGTAGTTGCCGATGCTCGTGCTCCAGATGACCGAGCCGTCAGAGCCTTCGAGGCAGAAGACCGAGTCGCTCCAACTGCCGGCGATGCAGTCGGCGGTACCCGAGGCGTTGACATCCGGTATGCGTTCAAGGTCCGATACCTCGCCCGAGCAGTCGCGGGTCCAGATGCGGGAACCGTTTGCGCCGGAGAGGCAGTAGGCGGAGTCGTTGATGTAGTTGCCGCCGGCACCGAGCAGCACGTCCGGGACCGAGTCGCCGTTCACATCGTCGAACGGAGCTACACATTCGGCCGCGTCCTCGGGCAGGCGGAAGAACCATATCGCCTGTCCGGTTCGTCCCGAAACCAGGACCCCGGCTCCGGCGTAGTTGGTCGCGGTTCCTGCCGCGCCGAGAACATCGGCAACGGAATCGCCGTCGATGTCGGCAAAGCTGCGAACGCAGTAGACCCAGCCCCAGGAGTCGCGCTTGGTGTAGCGCCAGAGCGTATCCCCGGTCAGGCCGTCGAGCGCGATGACCGACCGGCCCGGAGTCGTGTAGCCGCCGGCGGTGCCGATCAGGATGTCGCGCGTCCCGTCGCTGTTCAGGTCGGGGGAGACGTCCAGCGCTTTGTTGCCCCAGGTGCCGTACGCGGTGCGGTTGAGCCAGATGGTGTCGCCGGTCGCACCGGACACGCAGTAGACCTTGGGCGTGTCGGCCGGCGTGTCGCTGTAGTAGACGACGCCGAACACGTCGGGTGCAGAGTCAGAGTTGACGTCCGGCCCGGCCGCGACGTTGTAGATGCCGCCATTGCCGCTGTAGAACGACCAGATGAGACGAGTCTGCGGCTGCGCCGACAGCACCGTTGACAAAAGCAGCAGCAGGGCCGGCAGCCTCATCTTTCCTGTCCGTCGCCTAGGAGCCGGGGTTGATCCGGGCTATCTTCACCCGGGTCAACTGCTGGCGATGCCCCTTCTTGCGGCGGTAGTTCTCCCGCCGGATGAACTTGTAGATCGTAATCTTGGCGGCGCGGGTGTGGCCGACCACTTCGGCATCGACCTGGGCGCCGGGAACGGTCGGGCTGCCGACGACGGCTTTGTCATCGGTGCGCAGAAACAGCACCTCAAGCGGCACGGTCGTACCGGGTTCGGACTCCAGGTGGGGAACGGTTACAACATCCCCTTCCTTGACGAGGTACTGGCAGCCAGAAACTCTGACAATTGCGTACATCTTTAGTCTCCTAGCGGGCCGGGTTGAGATGGTGCGGGCTGGGTCGGGGTCGGTTGTGCCGGGGTCGGGCGCGGGGCCTGGGCCGTGCGGCCGAGTCGGGCTCCGACCAACACGAGTCCAAGTGAGGTGAGCATGAAGGCGACCGCCAAGCCGGTCGTCAGTTTGGCCATGAACGGAGCCGCGCCGCCGCCCCCGAACATATTCTCGCCGCCGCCGCCCATGATTGAAGCCATTCCGCCCTTCTGGGGTTGTTGTACGAGTACGACCAGTACCAGGACAACCGACACCAGCAGGTGGAAAAATATCAGAATACCGTACATTAAATATTCTCCTTAGTCGGGCTAGCTTAGCGGAATGGGAAACGAAGTCAAGACGTGATGTTACACATCAAATCAGGCCGGTCAAGGAAGACGTTGCTGAGTTCACGATGCCGCGGAACGAGGCAAGCGCGAGGCTGGCTCCGCCGACCAGCGCGCCGTCGACATCGGGTTGCTTCAGCAGGTCGCCGAAGTTGTCAGGCTTGACGCTGCCGCCGTAGAGCAGGCGGGTGCGTTTGCTGACCGTCGGGGAGAGACTGCGCTCAAGCCACTGACGGATGAAGTCGTGGGCTTCACCGGCCTGGGCCGGCGTGGCAGTGCGGCCGGTGCCGATCGCCCAGACCGGTTCGTAGGCGACCAGGAACGATGCGGCCGGGGGCAGGCCGGTGAGGGCCGTCTGCAGTTGTCGTTCGATGACCTTGAAGGCCAGGTTGGACTCCCGTTCGGATAGGGTCTCGCCACAGCAAAGGACCGGCTCGATACCGGCGGCAACGGCGGCCTGCAGCTTCTTGCGGCAGTTCTCGTCGGTCTCGCCGAACAGGTTACGCCGCTCCGAATGGCCGACCAGCACATAGCGGCAGCCGAGTTCGGCCAGAAAGCCGGGCGCGGTTTCGCCGGTGAACGCCCCGCCGGATTCCCAATGGCAGTTCTGGCCGCCATATGTGACCTGAGTTCCTCTGAATACTTCGGCGACCGCAGGCAGGGCGGTGAACGGCGGGAATACCGCGACCTCGGGGCCGCCAGCCTTCGTCATTTCCCCTTTGTCATTGGCCACTTGCCTGAGCAGTTCCCGGGCAAATGTCTTTGCCTCGGCCGGGCCTTTGTTCATCTTCCAGTTGCCCGCGACAAGCGGAATTCGGGTTCGGTTCATCGGTCCGCCAGCGCCGCTATGCCGGGCAGGATTTTGCCTTCGAGGAGTTCCAGCGACGCGCCGCCGCCGGTTGAGACGTGGCTCATCTTCTGCGCATACCCGAACCTGGCCAGGGCGGCGGCGGTATCGCCCCCACCGGCCACGGTGCACGCCCCGCGGTCGGTAGCTTCGGCCACAGCCTGAGCCAGGGCGCGAGTGCCTTCGGCGAAAGCGTCGCGTTCGAACACGCCCATCGGGCCGGCCCAGACCACTGTTTCGGCGGTCGCGAGTACCTCGGCGAAACGTCGGCTCGAGTCCGGGCCGATGTCGAGACCCATCTGGCCGTCGGGGATCTGGTCGACCCGCACCGGCTTGGCGTCGGCGCCGGCGTCGATGGTCGGGGCGACGATGACGTCGGTCGGAAGCACGAGTTTCTGGTCCCCGGCGAGTGGTCGTACCTGCTCGGCCAGCTCAGGTTCCCAAAGGGACTTCCCGATCGACACGCCACGGGCCTTCAGGAAGTTGAACGCCGCGCCGCCGCCCAGTATCACTTTGTCGATCCGCGGAAGGAGGTTCTTGATTACCCCGGCCTTGTCCGAGACCTTGGATCCGCCGATGATGGCGACATAGGGACGGGCCGGGTGTTCCATAACCCGGGTCAGGAAGTCGGCCTCGGTTTCCATCAGCAGGCCGGCAGCCGGCTGCTTGAAGAACGAAGCCGCGCCGACGGTAGAGGCGTGGGCGCGATGGGCCGCGCCGAACGCGTCGTTGACGTAGACGTCGGCCAGCGAGGCGAGCTCGCGTGCGAACGAAGGGTCGTTGACGGTTTCGCCCGGATGGAAACGCAGGTTTTCAAGCAACGTAACCGTGCCCGGAACCGCCCGCGATCGCACCTTGCGGGCGTTGTCGCCGGTGTAGACCGGCGCATAGGTAACCGGGCTGCCGACGAGTTGCGAGATGACCGGCAGAATCGGGTGGAGCGAGAAGAGCGGGTCGGGCTTGCCTTTGGCCTTGCCTAGGTGCGAGGCAAGGATCACGCCCGCACCGTGGTCGAGCAGGTACTGCAGGGTCGGCAGTGCGGCGACGATGCGGGCGAGGTCGCGAATCCGCATATCCTCGCCCATCGGCACGTTGAAGTCGACCCTCAGGAACACGCGCTTGCCTTGCACGTCGATGTCGCGGACCGTCAGCTTGTTCATCGGCTATGCCTGGGAAGCCATGTAGCCGACCAGGTCGACCAGCCGGTTGGCGTAGCCGAACTCATTGTCATACCACGCGAATACCTTGACCAGTGTCCCGTCTACGACTGCGGTCAGCTTCGAGTCGACCATGCACGAGTGCGGGTTGCCGACAAGGTCAATCGAGACAATCGGTTCCTCGACGTACTGCAGGATGCCCTTGAGCGGGCCTTCGGCCGCGGCCTTGAACGCGGCGTTCACTTCTTCCTTGCTCGTGCTCTTTTCCACGCAGCACGCGAGATCGACCATCGAGACGTCGGGTGTGGGCACCCTGATGGCGGAGCCGTCGATTTTGCCCTTCAGTTCCGGGAAAATGACGGCGACGAGCTTGGCCGCGCCGGTTGAGGTCGGGATCATCGACAGCGCGCCGGCCCGCGCGCGGCGCAGGTCCTTGTGCGGTTGGTCGAGCAGGGCCTGGTCGTTGGTGTAGGCGTGAATCGTCGTCATGTACGCACGCTGAATGCGGAAGCTCTCGTGGACGACCTTGGCTGCCGGTACGACGCAGTTGGTCGTGCAGGAGGCGTTGGAAACTACGTGGTCGGTCTTCGGGTCATAGGTCGTGTGGTTCACGCCCATCACCAGCGACTTGACCGGCTTGTCTCCCTTGGGGGGGGCGGAAATGACGACCTTCTTGGCGCCGAACTTCAGGTGCATCGCCGCCTTGTCATACTCGGTGAACAAGCCGGTGGACTCGATAACGTACTCGACCCCGAGTTCGTGCCAGGGCAGGTTCGGGTTCTTCTTCGCGTTGTTCACCAGCACCTTGCGGCCGGCGATAGTGATGTACTCGCCGTCTACACTTGCGTGGGGAAACGGGCCGTGGACCGAATCGTACTTCAATAGATGAGCGAGGGTCGCGGCATCGGTGACGTCGTTGATGCCGACGACTTCGATTTGCGGGTGGCTGGACGCGATCCTGGCGACCAGCCGTCCGATTCTGCCGAAGCCATTGATTGCGAGTCTGACAGACACAGATTCCTCCTAACGGTAAGGACAGCCTCAGGTTCCAATTGCCCTCGGTTGAGGGTCTGCAACCAGTCCTGTTCAAGTTGAAGATTAAGCATAGATATTGAAGTGCGGTTCGTCAATACCAGAGTTGGTTCGTGGTTCCGGACTGAAATCCACCACCTTGAGGGCAACCCGTTCGTGTCGTGCGGACAAACGCGGTCTAGCCGTCAGACAGCGTTGACTTTGTCGGGTTTTCGGATAGAACTTCAGACACGTGATTGGCGCTCTGTTCGTCAGCTTCCGGCCGAAGCAGTGGTTCAAGAACCTGCTCGTGTTCGCCGGGCTGGTTTTCTCGCGCAATCTGTTCGATCCCACGAACTTCCTCCGTTCGCTTGGCGGGTTCGTCGCGTTTTGCCTGCTGTCCAGCGCGGTCTACCTCATCAACGACCTGGCCGATGTGGAGAACGACCGGCTCCACCCGCTGAAGCGGTTTCGGCCGATTGCGTCGGGCCGGCTGAGGCCGGGCGCGGCCAGGGTTTCAGCCGCGGTCACGGCGGCCCTTGCCTTGGTTGGCGCCTTTGCGCTGGACTGGCGATTCGGGGTTATCGGTCTTGCCTACTTCCTGATGCAGCTTGCCTATTCGTACAAGCTGAAGCACCTGGTGGTGCTGGACGTGATGACGGTCGCGGCCGGGTTCGCCCTGCGTGCGGTTGCGGGCACGTTCCTGGTTCACGTGACGATTTCGTCTTGGCTCTTCGTCTGCACGATTCTGTTTGCCCTGTTCATCGCCCTGGCCAAGCGCCGGCACGAGCTCGTTTTCCTTGAGGACGGTGGGACAACGCACCGGGCAGTGCTGGAGAACTACTCGGAGGTCCTGCTCGACCAGATGATGGCAGTGGCGACTTCGTCGACCGTGATTGCCTACTGTCTGTATACGATTGCGCCGGAGACCGTCGCCAAGTTCGGGACCCACAACCTGATACTGACCGTGCCGTTCGTGCTCTACGGTATCTACCGTTACCTGTACCTGGTCTACCGGAAGGAGATGGGCGGCGCGCCGGAAAGGGTCCTGCTCACCGACGTGCCGCTTATGGTCGACGTCCTGCTCTGGATGGTGAGCGTGGTCGCGGTTCTCTACTTGAAATTCTAGACCGACGCCGGCGTGCACTCGGCCAGTTTGGCCTTGCCGCACGCGGCCTTGTCGCCGAACGGGCCCCTGCGGATGGCGCAGAGTTCGGACTGAGATTCGGCGATGACCAGTTCGGCTGTGGGCTGTCCCGGCAGGGGTGCTGTTCCCAAGGTCATCGCGGCATGGGCGCCGGCGACCCGGCCTTCGAGCATCGCGGTCGAAGCTTCCTCGATGCCGGATACGTCCCCGCCAAGGTAGACGTGGCAGAGGTTTGTCTGCATGTTCTCGTTGTGCCAGGCGACGTGGCCGCCCAGTTCCGGCACGTAGATCATCCTGCACCCGGCCTGCCAGAGCAGTTCCGACAGCGGGGTGAGGCCCACCGCAAGGCAGATGGTATCGACCTTCAGGTTGCGAGCGGTGCGGGGGACCGGCTTGAAGTCCTTGCCGACCCGGCAGATGATTGCACCCTCGACTTCTTCTTTGCCCAGTGCCGAGAGCACGGTGTGGGACGTGAGAATCGGCACGCCGAGGCGCGCGAGCTTGGCGGCGTGGACGTGGTACCCGCCGATTCTCGGCAGGGCTTCGACTACCGCCGCGACCTCAATGCCGGCCTGGATAAGCTGGTATGAGACAATGAGCCCGATGTTGCCGGAACCGACCATCAGGACCCGGGTGCCGGGTTTGACACCGTAGACGTTCATCAGGGTCTGGACCGCGCCCGCGCCGTAGACGCCGGGCAGGTCGTTGTTCCGGAACAGGACGTTGTTCTCGGCTGCGCCGGTTGCCACGATTAGGCACCTGAACGCCAGTTTGAAGAAACGCTCACGGCTGGCCAACGCAAGAGTCTTGCCTCCGTACAAACCTACCACTGATGTACCGGGTAGGACTTCGGCCGGCAGAGCGCTGAGTTCCTGTCCGAGGATGGTGGCGATGTCCATGCCGCGCGTACCACAGTAGTGGCGCTTGGACCCGAAGAACTTGTGGGTCTGTTTGACAAGCTGGCCGCCGAGCCGGTCGTTGTCGTCAATCAGCGTGACCTTGGCACCGAGCCTGGACGCGACGATGGCGGCGCACAGCCCGGCCGGTCCGCCGCCGACAATCGCAATGTCAGTTTCTGTCATGATAGTCCAGAATTCAGAGCCGCCGGCAATCCCGGATTCCGGACTCTGGTTTCTGACTTCTGCATTGTCCGTATCCTATGATAGCTTGCCCCGTCCGTGCTGGCGCTCGACCTTCACGCCCTCGCGCAGCGGTTCCATGCAGACCATCGTGTTGGGCTGGCCGTCGACCACCATAAGGCACGAGGCGCATTTGCCTACCGCGCAGAAGAAGCCGCGGGGCCGACCGGTCTTTTCCGCGTGCCGGAACAGCCGGATGCCGTTTGCCGCCAGTGCAGCCGCGATGGTCTCGCCCTGACGGCCGGTCATCGGCCGGCCTTCAAAGAAGAAGCCGACCGGGCCCGAGTTCTCGAACGTCAGGATGGGATGCTGGGCGATCCGACGTCCGAGGACTTTGTCCTTCGTCCTTTGTCCTTCGTCCTTTGGTCTAGAGGTTTTTGCGCGCATATTCTACCGCGTTTCGAAATATTGCGATGCCGTGCGGGTCGTCAACTCGTTCGCGGTGCCAGCGGGGATGCTGTTCGCGACGTATGAATCGCTCAGGATGAGGCATCAGGCCGAAGATGCGCCCGGTAGGGTCGCAGATGCCGGCGATGTCATCTTCGGAGCCGTTGGGATTGTCCGGGAACGTCGGCGGCTCGCCGCTCAGTGTCGTGTAGCGCAGGCAGACCTGGCGGTTTTCGCTGAGGCGGCCGAGGATTCCGGCCGATTTGGCGAGGAACTTGCCCTCGGCGTGGGCCACCGGCAGGTACATGGGCGACGCGACGTTGCGGGTGAAGATGCCGGGCGAGTCCTCGACCTTGAGATAGACCCAGCGGTCTTCGTACCGGCCGCAGTCGTTGGTGTCGAGGGTCACGGTCTGCGGTTCGAAGGGGCGCTCAAAGGCAGGCAGGAGGCCGCATTTGACCAGGACCTGGAATCCGTTGCAGATGCCGAGCACCAGCTTGCCGCGGGAGATGAACTCCTCAATCTGGTCGCGCAGGAAGTGCTTGAGCTCGTTGGCGAAGATTCGGCCCGAGGCGATATAGTCGCCGTAGGAGAAACCGCCCGGTATCAGCAGGACATGGAAGCGGTCGAGCTTCTGCTCGCCGGAGCGGAACCGGTTGACGTGGACGACCTCCGGAACCGCACCGACCAGTTCAAGGGCGTAGGCCGTTTCCTGGTCGCAGTTGGTTCCGGCAGCAAAAAGAACGCAGGCTCTGACCACGAGTGCTCAGGATAGCCGGCGCTGTCCGACTGTCAAGCAGCGAAAGGCCGAAGCAGATGACGCTTGACACTTGAACGAGCGGCGCTAGAACTTCTCCGTGCGCAGAAGAGCCGGACTCTGGTGGCCCGGATTGCTTGCGCCGGCTCTGTTCCTGGGGTTGTCCGTTTGCGGTACGGCCACCAGGTCGGCCCGCGGACAGGGCCGCGCGGACCTTGTTGTAAGGGACTTCTGCCGGAGTTTCGGCCGCCAGAAGGGGCTTGCCATTCTGAACCTGTTCGCCGACAGCGCCCGGTTCGACATCGATAACGTGAGCGTCAGCTTTGTCGGCCCGGCGGATATCGCCCGGCTGGCCGAATATGGGGTGGCCGTGCACGAGCGGCTGGTGGCACGCGACTTCGAAGTGGCTCAGGACACTGTTCGATGCCGGCTCGAGGAGTCGAACGACTGGCTTGCGTTGCTCGGAGTCAAACACGCGTACTACGATGGGCGGTTCCGGGTGTCCGGTGGGAGGATTCTCGGTGCACAGCTTTCCCTGGTTCCCGAGAGCCGCGAGGAACTGACCGGCAAGCTGACGGGGTTCCTGGTATGGTTGCTGGTTCAGGACCCGAAAGCCCTGGAGCAACTGATGCCCGGGGGCAGGCCCATGTACGACAGCAGGGTGGTGCCTCAGCTCATCAACCTGCTCCGGCAGTGGCGGGCACGGTCCCGGTAGATACGCAAGCCAAGCCAAGTCAGAAGCCAGAAACGCCGGAACCGGACAATCGAAACCCGATGCACTCGACCACTCGAGCACCTGCGCACAAGCATCTCCTCGGGCAGACCCCTTGTTGACTTCGGCCATCACAGACCTACAATAGCCCATGAAAGTCGGCATTCCCAGAGCCCTGCTGTACCATCGCTACGGGCGGTTCTGGGAGGAGTTCCTGACCGGCCTTGGGGCCGAGGTCGTGGTCAGCCGCAGGACCGACAAGGTACTGCTGCAGACCGGGCTGGGGCATGTGTCGAGCGAGATATGCCTGCCGATCAAGATAATGGCCGGTCACATCGAGGAGCTGGTCGGACAGGTGGACGTGCTGTTTCTGCCCCGGCTGATGTGGCTGGAGGACAAGCTCTATGCCTGCCCGAAGATGATCGGCATCGTGGACATCGCCCGGATGATGCTGAATGACCGAATCGACCTGGTAGCGCCGATGATCAAGGGCGAGTTCTGGCTGCCGCACTTCCGCGCCGGCATGGCGATATGCGGGAATCCGCTTCGGGTCGTGCGCGCGCTGGCCTCGGCCAGGAGCCTGCTGCCTCAGCACGACACCATTCCCGAGTTTCCGGCGGGGGAGAAGCGGATCGCCTTGATTGGGCACTTCTACAACATCGAGGACGATTTCATATCGCGGCCGATGGTCGATACCTTTACCGGCCACGGGTATCGAATCTGCACCAAGGATGAGCTGCCGGGAAGCGTGTTGCGCAACCGGCAGGGCTTTGCCCAGAAGATTCGCTGGGTGTACGAGCGGGAGTTGTACAACGCGTTCCGGTTCCTGGTCGACAAGGTAAGCGGAGTGTGCGTGATTGTCTCAATGGGGTGCGGGCCGGACTCGCTTGTGGCCGAGTTCATGCGCGAGGAGGCGCAGCAGCAGGATGTCCCGTTTCTGCAACTGGTGATTGACGAACACTCCGGCACGGCCGGAATCGTGACCCGGGTCGAGGCCTTCCTGGAACTGGCCGAGCGGAGGCGGGCAAGGGCACTCAAGATTTCAGATTCCAGATTGAAGATTGGCGAGCAAGAAAGAGCGGCCTGATCCGTCTGCCCGCATATGAAAGCTTCGTTTCCCAACCTCGGTTATGACACCTACGCACTGAGGACTTTCCTCGAAGACCTCGGGGCACAGGTTATCCTCGCACCGCCCACTTCCCGGCGCACAATCGAGCTCGGAGCGATGCACTCGCCTGAGCTGATCTGCATGCCTTACAAGATAACCCTCGGTAACATGCTGGAGGCGCTGGAACTCGGGGCGGATACGCTGTTCATGGCCGCTGGCGCGCGTAAGTGTCGGTTCGGATACTACCACTACCTCCACGAGCGGGCATTGCGGAGACTGGGCAAGGACTGCCGATTCATACCGGTCGCCCAATACTCGCCGCTGGACTTCTTCTTCAAGATAATGCCCGAGGTATTCGGGGTGTCGCCGCTGCGGGTGATGCGGGCAACTGCGAAGATGCTTACGAAGAGCCGCCTGACCCAGGAGTTCCGGCAGTACCTGAACCGGAAAATGGCGCTGGACTTCGACGGGGCGGAGCAGGCGAAGCCGAAGGCGCTGTCGGTCATCGAGCGGGCGCACACGCTAAAGGAGATTCAGGCGGCGCGCGGCGAGGTGCAGCGGATATTCAATCTGAACGGAGCCGAACCGCAGATCCGGCTGGGGCTGGTGGGGGAGATCTACTTCATGATCGAGCAGTTCGCCAGCCAGGAGATTGAAAAGGAGCTGGGCAAGATGGGCGCCGAGGTGGTGTTCGAGCGGAGCCTGTACCGCCACATCCGTCACCTGCTTTCATCGGACCCGGCGTTTGCGCGCTCCGAACGTCTGGCGCGCCGCTATCTCGAGGAGTCGCCCGGCGGCGAGGCGATTCGCACGGTGGGCGAGGCCGTGCACTTCCAGCGGCAGGGGTTGGACGGCGTAGTGCATATCTTTCCGTTCACCTGCATGCCGGAGAACATCGCGCTCGAGGCCCTGCAGAAGTTGTCGGAGGAAACCGGCATTCCGGTCCTGTCCCTCTCATTTGACGAACATACGTCCCGGACCGGTCTGCTCACACGACTCGAGGCATTTGTGGACCTGGTGAAGAGGAGAAAGTCTGGTCGAAGGCTACATCGGAATTGACGTCGGTTCGATTTCAACCAAAGGCGTGGTTGTCGACCGCGAGTTCAACGTCCTCGCCAGCCGCTACCTGCGTACTCAGGGCAACCCGATAGACTCGATCCGGCGGTTGCTCGCCGAACTGGGCGCGCAGGTCGACTCCGGCGTCAAGATCCTGGGAGCGGGAACCACCGGTTCAGCTCGCCGGCTGGCCGGTGTGATGGTGCAGGCCGACATCGTGAAGAACGAGATAATTACCCATGCCGTCGCCGCCAGCCACTTCCATCCTGAGGTCCGGACCGTCATTGAGATCGGCGGACAAGACTCGAAGATAATCATCCTGCGTGACGCCATACCGGTTGACTTCGCCATGAACACTGTCTGCGCGGCCGGGACCGGGAGCTTTCTCGACCACCAGGCGACGCGGCTGGGCCGGCCCATTGAGGAATTCGGCGGCCTGGCGCTACGAGCGAAGAACCGCGTGAACATCGCGGGCCGCTGCACGGTGTTCGCCGAGAGCGATATGATCCACAAGGCCCAACTGGGCATGTCGACTGAGGATATTGTGGCCGGGCTATGCGATGCCATTGTCCGTAACTACATGAACTCCGTGGCAAAGGGCAAGGAGATACACCCGCTGATTCTCTTTCAGGGTGGGGTCGCAGCCAACGTCGGAGTCAAGAAGGCATTCGAGTTGATGCTCGGTCACGAGGTACTCGTGCCCGAGCACTTCCTCGTTATGGGCGCGGTCGGCGCTGCGATAGTAGCTTCTGAGGAGACCGATGGCAAGGGCACACGGTTTGCGGGGTTCGACGTTGCCGACACCGTGTTCGAGACCCGGGCCTTTGAATGCGAGGGATGTCCGAACCGGTGCGAGGTGATAGAAACCCTTCGCGAACAGAAGGTCATCGACCGGTACGGCGACCGGTGCGGAAAGTGGTCCAAACTCTAGAGAATGACGTGTGACGCGCTGTCAGACAGGGGCAGCCGAGGCCAATGGCGAGTGACGAATTGCGGATGGGCGGGTAATGTGATTACGATGGGTGCGCTGGTGCTGGCGTGCTTGGCGTGTGCGCAGCCAAAGGAGGTTATCGTGACAAGACAACCGACAGTCGCAGGGCAGTTCTACCCGGGCGACGCAAAGACGCTGACCGCGATGGTCGATTCGATGCTGGCCGGTGCTGAGGTACCGGCGATTTCCGGCACGTTGATCGGCATCCAGGTTCCACACGCGGGTTATCCTTTCTCCGGGCCGACGGCAGCACGGGCCTTTAAGCTCCTTCAAGGCATGGATTCAGTAACGGTGGTGATGCTGGGTACGAGTCACCACGCCCACCTTGACAAGGCAGCAGTGTACGCCAAAGGGTCGTGGCGCACGCCGCTCGGAGAAGTGGCGATTGATGAGGCGCTGGCCAAGGCGATTCTGGCGCAGGACAAGTTCATTGCCGACATGCCCGAGGCGCACGCGCAAGAGCACTCGATCGAGGTCGAAGTTCCGTTCCTGCAACGGGTTCTGAGCGACTTCGAGATTGTGCCAATCATGCTGCTCCAGCCGACTTTCGAACAGTGCGAGATGGTCGGCAAGGCAATCGCAACAGCGGCAAAGGGCAAGAGAGTCCTGTTGCTTGCGTCTTCCGATCTGTACCACGGAGAGTCGTACGATGAAGCCAATCGGGTTGACAGCGTCACGGTCGGGCTGATGGCGAAGTTCGACCCGCAGGCGTTCCACGTGGCGTATGAGCACAAGGAAGCCCAGGCGTGCGGTGGCAATGCCATAACCGCCATGATGGTGGCGGCCCGCGAAATGGGAGCGGACACCGCGGTTGTCCTGGCCCAGACCAATTCCAACGACGTGACCGGTGAACGCGGCGGCTACTGTGTCGGGTACAGCGCGGTCGCGTTTGTAGCATCAGGCAAGGGATCAACGGGGAACGATGAACGAGGAACGATGAACGACCTTGTCCCAAGCGACGACCTGACCGGGCCGGAGCAGACGAGCCTGTTGCGGATTGCCAGGCGGACGATGGAGAGCTACATCCGTTCCGGTAAGAGACCGGAGGTGACGCCGCTTTCGTCAAAGCTGGGTGAGAAGCTCGGGGCCTTTGTGACGCTGCACGAAAGCGGTAAGTTGCGCGGGTGCATCGGGTACGTGGAAGCGGTGAAGCCGCTGTACGAGGCGGTGAGCGACATGGCGGTCGCTGCCTCGACCGAGGACCCCAGATTCCCGCCGGTTGGAGCCGAGGAGCTGGACAAGATCGATATCGAGATAACCGTGTTGAGCCCGCTGCGACCATTGTCGAGCCCTGACTCGGTTATCGTCGGCGAGCACGGCCTTGTCATCCGCAAGGGCTTCCGTTCAGGGTTGCTTCTGCCTCAGGTCCCGCTTGAGCAAGGTTGGGACCGCGAGCAGTTTCTTGCCAATACCTGTCTGAAGGCGGGGCTGCCGCCCAACGCGTACAAAGAGAAGGACGCGCAGCTCTTCACCTTCACCGGCCAGGTCTTCGGCGAGAAGGAACTGGGCCGGCAGCAGTAGTCGCCGGCCGGCAGTCAACCGACGCAGTGTCGTTCCTTCGACAAGCTCAGGGCAGGCTGTGAGGGAGTCAAAAGTCTTTTCGTCTATCCAACACGGACGCCGTTGGCCGTGATCTGTCGGCCGTAAGCTGTCACAAGGTCGTGCTGACCGGAGTAGAGTCTTGCTCGGGACACGACCCGAATCTACCGAGCCAGATTCGGTCATGTCCCTGCGCGTGAAACCGGCACCGGCCGGGACGAGTCCAGTAGTGCCGTGTGGTTTGGGTACGGTGATTCTATTTGGCGTTCGAGTACTTGGCTGGGGTCATAGCTGACTCTGCAACCGGGACAGCAATGGACAGAGCAACTTGGAGAGCAACTCGGGAAGCAATTCACCAAGCAATCGGGAGAGCTACGGTTAGAGCTACGGGGAGGGCAATG
>CAZSUX010000019.1:0-17282 GCA_964610135.1 uncultured bacterium
ACGACGTCGCGCTCGACGGCTGCGCGCAACTGGTCGGGGACACGCTCTGGTTCGCCTCGATTCGCAGCAGCGACATGCTTGGCGACATCGATGTCTTCACGGCGGTGCGGAGGAACGGCGAGTGGACCGACTGGCGCAACGCGGGCACCCAACTGAACGTAGAGTACAACATCGGTGAGTTCCATTTGACCAGCGACTATCGGACGATGTACTTCGGTACCGCCGAGACCAGGGATTCGCTCTGGGTCGGCTACGACCTGTGGAGGATGGAGCGGAACGCGACTGGCTGGGATGCGCCGGTGCGGCTCGGCGCGAACATCAACGACAGCCTCAGTCAGTCCCAGCCTTTCGTGTCGAGCGACATGCGGGAGCTCTGGTACACCGGCTGGTGCGATACTATCATGGGGCCCTGCGTCTACCGTTCACTGGCCGACTCGGCCGGGAACTGGCAGGACCCGGCGCAGATTGTCGTGCAGTTCGCGGGCGAGCCGACACTCGACGACGCGGGGAACCTCTACTTCGTGCACCACTACTACACCGGCGGGCAGAACAGCACCATGCTCGAGGCCGACATATACCTCTGCCGCAGGAAGTCGCGGCAGAGGTAATGAAGAATGACGCACTGTCAGACAGGGGCCGCTGAGGCCAATTGCGATAGACGAATGGAGAAGGGAGTCTGTGAGATGAACAGCAAGACAGTAATGGCGGTGAGTATCAGCAAGCGGATTGCGGAGGCGGTGAAGGTGCAGCAGATGCTGACCAAGCACGGCTGTATCATTAGACTGCGGGTCGGCCTGCACGAGGCGGGCGACGTCTGCGCGGACGACGGCCTGGTGCTGCTCTACCTGTGCGGCACGAAGAAGGAGATCGCAGCGCTGAAGTCCGACCTGAACAAGATCAAGGGCGTGAAAGCCAAGACGATGACGGTATAGGCAGAACCAAGTCAGAAGGCAGAAGCCAAAGGTCAAGACGCAAAACACGGAAGGGTGCATGAGGACGAGCGAAGAGGAGGCGGCATGAATGTGATTGAGGCCATCAACACGCGCCGGGCGTATCGTTCGCTGGTGCCTGCGCCGATCACCGAGGAACTGGTGCGGGACCTTGCCCGCTGCGCCCAGCTCGCGCCATCGTGCAACAACAACCAGCCGGCACGGTTCGTATTCGTGTGGGAGCCGGCAATGCTCGAGAAGATGAAGGCGGTCTTCAACAAGGGTAACGTCTGGTGCCATGCCGACTCGATGGTTGTGGCAGTGTTCGCCGAGAAAGAGGCGGACTGTCTCATCCACGACCGCGAATACTACCTGTTTGACACCGGCCTCCAGACGGCGTTCCTCATCCTGCGCGCGACCGAGCTCGGGCTCGTGGCGCACCCGATTGCCGGGTACAGCCCGAAGGCGGTGCGGGAAGTCCTCGGCATCCCCGACTCGATGCAGGTGATTGCGCTCGTCAACGTCGGCAGGCACGCGGATACCATCAGCCCGGTGCTCAGCGAGAAGCAGGTCTACGACGAAACTCACCGGCCAGAGCGGCTGCCGCTCGAACAGGTCGCGTTCTTCAACCACTACCATGAGGAAGAGGGAGGAGCGAGGAAGGAGGAGTCAGTATGATAGGGCTGAGGAAGCTGCATCTCGTTGTCGGGTTCACGCTGGTGCCGTTTGTGCTCATCACGGCGGGCACCGGGTTGTACATATTGCTCACCAACAACTACCAGCCGTTGCGCTGGCATGCCTGGTTCAAGTACGGCGGCGTGCTGTTGGCGCTGGGCCTGCTGTTCCTTGCGGTTTCGGGTGGGATACTGTACTCGACCATGCGCATCCAGCAGTGGAAGCGGAAGGCCAAGGCGAAGCCAGCGGCCGCTGCCAAGCCGCCGCCGGCTGCCTGAGTTTGCCCCCGCGCCGCGGGCTACGGCATGCGCGTCCTGCGCAAACGATGTGCGAGGGCTTGCGTACGGAGATACTCCGTGCGGGGCAGCAGCAACCCGTAAGCCTCAAGCCACACGCAGTCCGGCACCGGAGCAGTCATAGTACGCTCTCACCCGAGACAGCCGTCGCCGCTTGCTTGACGACCGATGCGGCTGTGCTACACTGAAACATGAGTCCCAGAGTCCCGGTTGACAGCAAGAGGCTGGCGGAGTTCTGCCGGCGCCATCACATTCGAAAGCTGTCGCTTTTCGGCTCGGCGATCACCGACCGTTTTCGTCCGGACAGCGATTTGGACTTTCTCGTGGAGTTCGAGCCGAGCAATCGGCCGGGTTACTTCGGTCTGGCCCGAATCGAGCGGGAGCTTTCCGCGTTGGTCGGTCGCAAAGTCGACTTGCGGACGCCGCTCGAGTTGAGCCGGTATTTCCGGGACGAGGTCATCGCCGGTGCCCAGGTACAGTATTCCACGTCCTGACACGATCCGCTTGCGGCACATGCTCGACGCGGCCCGGGAAGCGCTGGACTTCGTCCGAGGCAAAACCGAGCACTCCGTCGGTGAAGACCGGCGACTTGTGCTCAGCCTGGTCAAGGAGATCGAAATCATCGGCGAGGCCGCGAGCAGGGTGTCGGAGCCTACCCGCCATCAGCTGCCGCGGATACCCTGGCTGGACATCGTAGACATGCGGAATCACCTGATACACGTCTACTTTGACATTGATGTAGGCGTGGTTTGGGACACCGTCTCCAGGGACCTCCCGCCGCTGGTCGGCGCTCTCAAGGACGCCTTGGCGTCCGACCAGTAGCCCCGATTCCTGAACCCGCAGCCGAGTGTCCGCAGGATGCTGTTTCGGCTCGCCTGCCGTCGGCCACGATCCCTATTGACAGAGGTCAGTCGCAAGTCTACAATGAAGCGTCGACGCCGAGCACGGCGGACCTCTTGGGGTCCCGCCGCGGTTGCCTTCTCGGTGCCGACCGGATAAGTTCAGATTCATATCGGGGGTGCTGAATGAAGGTTCGCTTCCTGGCCGGTCCGCTGGCTCCGTGCTTCACTTCCAACAGAGGGGCCGTTGGCCTCAAGCTGCTTTTTGTGCTTGCGCTGGGGCTCGGTGTGACCATCGGTCACGCCCAGTGGCCTGAGGCGACGGTATATGTACCAGATTCGCTAAGCGGGTTGATGCGGCCGAAGTGGGTCCTCCACGATTCGGCCACAAACGCAGTCTACGTTGCTGGTAGCTACGGCACCTGCGTGATCGTGATTGACGCGTCCACATGCCAGAGGATCGCCAAGGTCGAGGTAGGGCCTTCGGTTGCGGCCCTCTGCTACAACCCGCGTGAACACAAAGTGTACTGCGCGCACGAGTTTGATAGCAGCGTCTCGGTCATCGACGGCGCGACCTACCAGGTCGTCGCCACCGTGCTCGTGGGTACTCGCCCGCGAGCGCTCTGCTACAATCCGTACGGCAACAAGGTCTACTGCACGAACGGATGGGATTCCACCGTCACCGTGATCGACGGTGCGACCAACGTCGTGACCGCAACCCTGAGCGTGGGCCGCTGGCCCAAAGCCCTCTGCTACAATTCGCAGAACGACAAAATCTACTGCAAGAATGAGGGCAGCTACGACATCACCGTGATTGATGCAACTGCGGATACGGTGCTCGCACCGGTGCCGGACGTCGCCGGGTACGGGGAGCTCTGTTACAACTCGCAGAACAACAAGGTTTACTCCACGGCCTACACCCGAGTGGTCGTGCTGGATGGCGCTGCGGACACAGTTATCACGACCATCACGTCGGTCGAGCAGCCCTCGGCGCTCTGCTACTACGCCCTGGCCAACAAGGTGTACTGCGGTGACTTGGACAACGGTACCGTCTTGGTGATAGACGGCACGAGCGACTCGGTGCTCGCCACCGTCAGCGCAGGGGGTATGCCCTACACGTTCAGTGTCAATCCGGTGAACAACAAGGTGTACTGCTCCGGCGTGAACGTGATCGACGGCACCTCCGATTCGGTCATCGGCCATATAGGAGTCGGGTCACCCTA
This sequence comes from uncultured bacterium, assembly GCA_964610135.1. Classification (GTDB taxonomy): domain Bacteria; phylum Hydrothermota; class Tepidihabitantia; order Tepidihabitantales; family Tepidihabitantaceae; genus UBA2258. The sequence goes on from CAZSUX010000019.1 coordinate 3,963, forward strand.
CAGCATGTGCTACAGCAGACAGAGCAACAAGCTCTTCAGCACCGGCGAACTCAACCAGAGGGTGTTCGCGATTGACGGAGTCTCAGACCAGGTCACCAACACTGTGTACACCGGGACGCACCCCGTGGCGCTGTGCTACAACTCCCAGGACAACAAGGTCTACTGCGCAAACGACCGGACGCGCAACGTGACCGTCATTGACGGAGCGAGCAACCGTGCGCTCGCCGTTGTGCCGGTCGGTGAACTGCCGAGCGCGCTCTGCTACAACTCGGCGGAGGACAAGGTCTACTGCGCGAACTACGTGAGTTGTGACGTGACGGTGATTGACGGTACGACCAACGGCGTCATCGCGACCGTCGCTGTGGACTCCTACCCAAGGGCTCTCTGCTACAGCTCGACCAACAGCAAGGTCTACTGCGCGAACGTGGGGAGTAACAGCGTGACGGTGATCGACGGGGCGACCGACTCGGTTACAGCGACCGTTGCAGTCGGTGCCGCCCCTGTTGCCTTGCTGCTCAATCCGACGAGCGGGAAGGTCTACTGCCTCGATGCCGACGACGCCAGCGTGACCGTGATAGACCCGGTCACAGATACAGTCCTAGCTTCCGTGTCCGTGGGGAGCTACCCGCGCGACCTCTGCTGCAATCCTCAGAACAACAAGGTCTATTGCTCGAGTTGCGATGAAGGCACAGTCACTGTGATTGACGGAGCGACAGATTCGGCGGTCTCGGTGCCGGTCGTCAAGTACGCCCGTGAGTTGTGCTACAACTCTCAGAACAACAGGGTGTACTGCTCCGGTGACGACTACGAGTTCCTAGTAGTGATGGACGGGGCGTCTGACTCGATTCTGGACTCGGTGGTCGTTGGACACCAGATACAGGATTTGTTCTACGTCCCGCAGTTCAACAAGGTCTACTGCGCGTCCGACGGTTCACTTGTGACGGTGATTGACGGGGCAACCAACAACGTGGTCACTACGGTCGAGGTGGGGGTCGGACCGTCTCCATTTGTCTGGAATCCTGCGGAGAGTCGGGTCTACGTCGCCAACTGGGCGGGGTCGAGTGTGTCGATCCTGCGGGACTCAGCGACCGGAGTCGGCGAGAGTTTCAGGCCTCACGCCGCAAGCACCAGGCCCGTGCCGACCGTTGTGCGCGGGGTCCTGTTCCTTTCGGAAGCCGCAAGCCCCAAGGCCCAAGCCGCAAGCCTGATGGACGCGGCCGGGCGCAAGGTGCTGGACCTGAGACCCGGGGCGAATGACGTGCGGGCGCTGGCGCCGGGGGTGTACTTCGTCTGCGAAGACCCGCAAGCCGCAAGCTCCAAGCCTCAAGCGGTGCGCAAGATTGTGATAGCGCGGTAGGGTGGCAGAGCGCGGAAACAGGGAAAACATTTCTCACTCTTGCCGGGCTGCGCGGGGACGTTCTGGTGTGGGAAAAGGAAAACGCCAGTCCATTCGGAGCCAGCACCCGACTGGCGCGCCCGCGCCGGCGTCTTGTTCACGTATCTCACGGTACGTTAGCATTTAGCGCGCATCCCCGGTTCTGCCGCGACTAGTTTGGGGGTATGCCCCGGGCTTGCCCCGGGATAGTCCCCGGAGTGGTCTGCGCTGTTTTCCCCGAACAGTCCCGACAGGTCCTGCGGAAAGCCCCTTTCAGCGTTCTGCCTGCGCCCGCCCGAACAGCCATCGCCGCAGTCATCCGGGCATGTTCCGTTCACGTCTCGCCGACGGCTGCCTGCCAAGTCGAGGCGGGACGGGCAGGACGGGTGAGTGTCGCTGTGATTCAGAACACAGGACGCAGGTCGCGGCAGCCCGTGCCCGTTCCTGAGTCTGGTAGAGGGCTATGTCGGACCGGAGTCAGCCAGAGCCTGAGCCGGCGCTGACCCCGTTGCTCGGCGAGTGTTTGGCCAGCGCTGAACAACGGCCGGCCGCCAGAAACCACCGAATTCGACGCGAGCATGGCCCGTTGAGCAACCACAACGTATAGTGTGACGCTCTGCCCGCAACCACAATTCTGCCGCCCACCCCTCGGCCCGGAGATCGCATAGGGGGTAGCCTTCGCCGATGCAGTTCCCGATATGCTGATTAGCGCAATCACCGGTACGTTCACCGGGAAAATGACTCGAACGATGACCCGAACGTCTTCTCGAACAACGTCTCGTATAACTTCGCATATAGTTCGCTGCACAACGCCACGCACAGTTGCGCACGCAGTTCGAGACGCAGTTCGCTATTCAGTTACCGACGCAGTTGACGACGCGGTTCGCTAGACAGTGCATGATACCTTGGCCGATACTCTCTGACGAACAATATGAGGTACTTTGAGAGACGCAATCGCGCCGCGTTTCGCGGCGAGTCTGCAGTCTGCAGGTTGCAGTTTGCGGGACTCCTCACCCCAACCCTCTCCTCAGCGAGGAGAGGGAGAGCGGAGCGAGGGTGAGGAGGGTCTGCGGGAAATGACCAAGCGCCAAGTTCCGATGACGAATCAAGCACCAATGACCGAATGCCAATACGAGACCATCTGCCCGGACATCGGTGTCTCTCAGTGGTTCACGAGAAGGGTTCTGGGGTCCAAGGGTACTGGGGTTCAGGTCAGCCGGGGCTTGGGACACGATCACGCGCGAAAGCTGTGGGGCCGAATGGGGGACAGTCCCATGGGGACGCGAAGCGGGGACAGTCCCTAAGAGTCGCAGAGGGCCCTGCGAAGTGACAGTCCCATTTTCGCGGTCATGTCCCCGCCCTTGGCGATCTTGGCGTCCTTGGCGGGACACAATGGTGACTTCGCCGCGAGTATGGCCGGCGGTTCTCAGAGCGCCATTCTTCCTGCAGCACCTGAGCCAATACCAACGAGCCGCCGTTGTCCGGTGGCTCGTCATGTCCTGCTGGATTTGGCTAGTCGGTCTTGAGGACCTTCAGTGTCCTCTCTAGCCCCCAGCCCCTAGCCCCTAGTCGCTCTTCTCGCACGAAGTACGCGCCGGGGGCGAGGGCGGAGACGTCGTTCGAGCCGGGGTGGAGGTCGAGAACCTTGCGGCCATCAATAGAGAGGAGGGAGGAGGGAGCAGAGAGCAGTGAAGGCGGAAGGAAGAGCACGCCGCGGATGATAGTTGCTCCGACGTTCATCGTTCCTCGTTCCTCGTTCATCGTTTCCGCGACGCCTGCGGCCGTGATGTTTCGCCGGAGAAAGACAGAGCCGTAGTAGTCACAGGTTACCATGTCGAGGTCGCCATCTCCGTCCCAGTCCGTGAAGTTGACGCGGGGCGGGTTCCCGTTGAGGAAGCTGTCCGGGTCCGGTTCAACCAGGTTGATGTATGTGTTGAAGACCGGGTTCGTGTCAGTGCCGACGTTGGCGTAGAGGCGCACCGAGCTGTACCACTCGCCGAGGACCAGGTCCCTTTTCCCGTCGAGGTCGAGGTCGAGAAGCAGAGGCACGCAGCGGTAGTTGTTGAACTGACTGCCGCCATGCTCCACCGGGGTCGAGTCGCCGAAGACCGGCATGGAGTCGGTTCCCTCGTTCAGGTAGACGTAGACGTTGCACGGGGAGCCGATACCTTCCTGGCCTGCGAGCAGGTCTTTGCGGCCGTCCAGGTTCCAGTCGACTATCGCCGGCCACGAGTTGTTGTTGGTCATGATGTCAACGCCGTGGGCCTGAATCCGGCCGGCACCGGTCAGAGTGCTGTCTTCCTTTCTGAGGAAGACCGTGTAGTACCCGTTGCGCTCGCCGGTGATGAGGTCGAGCCGGCCGTCATTGTTCCAGTCGCACACGGCGACTGTCGCTCCCTGGCATCAGCCTGAGCTCAGGGATATGTCCAAGCCGTCGGCCTGGAGATAGACGAAGTCGCTGAATACCGGCGCGGAGTCCTCCCCGACGTTCTCGTAGAACCTGACCTTGCCACTGCTGAACTGACCGAGCAGAAGGTCCTGTTTCCCGTCGCCGTTCCAGTCGACGACGAAGGGCGAGGCGTTACCGCCGTAGCCGACATTGATGGCACTGCCGTTGGCTTCAATCGCAACCGGGGTATCGAACACCGGCGTCTGAGCGAACGCGACGACCGCAAGCAGAGCAAGCAGAACTGACAGTTTCACATTCATGGTAGCCTCCGAGAAGTAGTTAACCGAAACCGGCGAGAATGTCAAGAACGCGTGCGGCCGGACTCCGCAAGCCGCGAGGCCCTGCCTCAGGCCCGGGCGCGGCGCCGGCTGAACCAGCGGCCGGCGATGAGTATGAGCAGGATGGAGAGGACTCCGGCGACAACCGGTACGAGCAGGCTCAGGGCCGACATCCCGACCGAGCCGCCGGTTTCGGCCGTTGCTGCGAGCGGGTGAGCGAGCCCTGCCGTCGCATAGGTCGACGCCCGACGCAGGGCGACGGTGGCAAGCTGGACCGCGGCGGCGACTCCGCCCCCGGCGATTGCCGCCAGGGCCCAGCGCAGCACCGGGTTCATCCCGGTCACGACCGAAGCCGTGACGACGATGCCGGCGATGATTGCCGCGGGCGTGGCGGCGACGTCGAGCACGTGGTCGAGCCAGGGGACGTAGTAGGCGACGATCTCGGCCACGGTGGCGATCCCGAAGACGATGAGCGCCGGCCACGAGCCGAGCCAGGCGAAGTCGGGCGCGAGTTCTAGCTGCCCGGTCATGGCGGCGATGCTGATTGCGAGGAATGGTACGAACACGCGGAATCCGCAGGCCGCGGCCAAGCCGATGCCCAGCAGTACGTAGAGCACGTATTCCATATCTCTGCCTGCCAGATTTACCACAGGTTTGTCGTGCTGTCAACCAAGGCGGCCGAGTCCCGGAATGGAACCGCCAAGGATGCCAAGACCGCCAAGTCCGGAGAGGAGTATCCGCAGATTACGCAGATGACGCAGATTCTCCTCCGACCTGCAACCTCCATCTTGGCTTCAACCTTAACCTCAACCTCAGCCTCAACCTTGGTCTTGCCCTTTCCTGCTCTCCTTGCAGCCGGCGGGCGCCGGACTAGAATAGCCGGATGGCAGCGACCGACGGTGGTCAGTCCATGGCTGCGGGACACGATCCCAAATCCTCGGCGGATTTGGGTCATGTCCCTGTCCGCCTGCGCGACATCGCGCGGGTGTTTGCGAAGCTGGGCACCATCGGCTTCGGCGGCGGCGTCGGGATGCTGGCGCTCATCCGGCAGGAGGTGGTGGAGCGGCGGCGGTGGATTGACGACCGGCAGTTGAGCGTCGGGGTGGCGATGGGACAGATGTTGCCCGGGCCGTTTGTGTCCAACTACGCCGAGTACATCGGCTACGAACTGCGGGGCATGAGAGGCATGGTTACGGCGGCTGTAGCGCTGCTGGCGCCGAGCCTCGTGCTGATGGCAGTCCTGAGCGCGCTTTACTTCCGCTACGGCAGCGTGCCCGTCGTGACCAGGCTGTTCGCCGGGGTGCAGCCGGTGGTCGTCGGGATCCTGGCATGGGCGACGTGGAACATCGGGCGCGCAAACGTCCGGAACCGGAAGGCAGCTATTATCGGGCTGGTCGCGGCGGTGGCGCTGTTCTTCAAGGGCGACGTGCTGCTGGTGGTGCTGGGCTGCGGCGTGCTGGGCATCGCGTTCTCCGGCGCCTGGCGTCAGGTGAAGGGCAACGGCGCGGCGGCGCTGGTGGCGGTGGGGTTCTGGCTCGGGAGTTCGGGCGGGCTCGCGTTGCCGGCGGTCGTACAGAAGGCAGGGGAGCTGGCGCTTGTATTCCTGAAGGTGGGCACGGTGATCTTCGGCGGAGGTTTTGCGGCCATCCCGTTCTTGCAGCACGAGGTTGTTGACCTGCACCACTGGCTGACGATGCGGGAGTTCATCGACGGCGTCGCGCTCGGCCAGGTCACGCCCGGGCCGGTGGCAATTACCGCAGCGTTCATCGGGTACAAAGTGCTGGGCATCTCCGGCGCGGTGATTGCCGCACTGGGAACGTTTCTGCCCTCTACGTTCATGCTCTGGGGTTTGATTCACGTCTATCGCCGGGTATCATCGAATGCGCTGGTCCAGGGATTCCTTTCCGGCGTGATGCCGGCAGTGGCCGGCATGTTGCTCTGGGCAACCGTGTTCCTGGGCCGGAGCGCGATTACCGGTCCGGTGCAGGCGGTTCTTGCGCCCTTCGCGTTCTGCCTGCTGCTCAGGTTCAAGGTCGAACCGATTTGGCTGATACTGGGCGGGGCGCTGGTCGGGCTGCTGATGGTCTAGGAGCATACGAATTCAGAAGGCAGAAGTCAGAATAGTGAAGTCAGAAGTGCGGATGAGGATGGTTAGACCGCAGATTACGCGGATATGACCCGGACGGAGCGTTTGGCCGGCGTTGAGCATGATGCGTCAGGCGTGCAGCGCGGGCATGAGTTTGACTTAGGAGGAGCATGGAATAACATCTCTATGGTATGACTAAAATCGCCCGACTTGCCCGTTCAGTCTTTTTCTCCCTACTGGCCGCAAATCTCATGGCGCCCGTGTTCGGTCAGGGCCGCGCCGGCAGTTCGGGTTCTGGGGACAGTCCCCACGCGGGGACAGTCCCCGCGCAGTCCCTGAGCCCGACTAAGACGGTCACGAGCCTACCGGCTGTCTCCAAGTCGGTGGAGCGAAGCGGTCCGCAAACGTCGCTTGCCCGCACGAAAGCCGAAGTGATGCAGGTGGTGAGTTCGACCGCTCAGGGCGTGGTTCTGGAGTTCTCGCCTGACAGCTTCAGCACATCAGGTACGGCCGAGGGTATCGTGGTGTCGGCTCAGGGCTTCGAGCGGCTGGCTGAGCCGGGCGAGCCGGACCTGCCGAGCCGAGTCATCTTCGTCGGCGTGCCGCAGACCGGCGGCGTGAGGCTGAGCGTTTCGACTGAAGGCACTGAGACATCGGCTGGTGTGCAGGTCAGGCCAGCGGTCGGGTTCGACGGTAATAGCCAGCCGACCGAACGCTACACGCAGACCGGGAACGGGTTCTGGCCGGCGGCACCGGCGGAAATCCTGAGCATCGAGACGCTGCGCGGGGTGCGGGTCGCCAGGATTAGAGTCAGTCCGGTCCAATACAACACGGCCACGAGGACGTTGCAACTGCATCACAAGGTTCGCATTTCACTGTCGTTCGACCGGCCCGCGGTTCAGGTTGACCGGCCGGACGCGCTGGACGATGTCATTGGACCCATGCTCGCGAACGGCGCGGACGCCATCGGCTGGAAGCTGGACCTTCCCCTGCAGGACTCCATCAACTTCTTTGAGCGCTCGGACGCCTGGTGCCGGATCAAGACTGAAAGCACCGGCGTCTACCGCATCACTGCGGCCGACCTGAAGGCGGCCGGGTTCAAGCCGGAGTCGATTGCGCCAGCGACGATGAAGCTCTTCTCAATCGGGCCGTACACGGTCAACGGCCCGTACCCCGACACGATGGTCGAGGTGCCGGTGTACGTGAAGGACAACGGCGACGGGAAGTTCGACAAGGGCGAGTACCTCGCGTTCTACGCCGAGTCGCCTTCGTACTGGCAGGTCGGCGATACCGTCTGGCGCACGAACGACACGCTATGGCGGTCGAACGTTTTCACGGACGACAACTGCTGGTGGCTGACATGGGGTGGTGACAACGGCCGCCGCATGGACACGGTTTCCGGAGCGGGCGCGACGAATCCGCGGCCGAACGCGTACGAACACGTCCGGCTGGAACCGGACAGCCTGTGCCCGGCCCGGTCCGGCCTGCTTTGGTTGTGGAAGGACGTCGTCAAAATCGAGGGGCAGGACGTGGCAGAGACGTTCAAGCTGGACCTGCCCCAGCGCGATACCATCCGCTGGCTGAAAGGCCGGTTCTATGGCAAAGGCAGTGGCTACGCCCATGCGCGGATATACCTGAATGGCTCGTTGATTGACTCGCTGAAGATCCCCCAGGCGACGAAGCTGCCGAGCAATCGCCTCGACTTTCTCTTCGACAGCCTGCCGGCTGAGGCGGTCGCCCGGTCCGGCAAGCCGGACAGTCTCGCTATCGAGCTGTACGGCGACGAGCGAATGGAAGTGTTCCTTGACTTTCTCGAGGTCGGCTACACCGAGAAGCTGACCGTGACCAAGGCCGAGCCCCAGCTCGAGTTTATTGCTCCCGAGGGAAACGGGGCTGAGTTCGGCATCGAGGGGGCGACCGGTGATGTGTTGCTTCTGGACGTCACCGGACCTTACAGCCCGGTCCGGATAGCCGACACCGAGGTCTCCGGAAGTCGCCGCAACCTGCGGCTGAGCGCTGCCGGGCTAAGGCGGCTGAGGTGCGCGCTCGCATCCGGACTGCTTGCGCCGAAGGAGGTCGTGGGCCGGAGCCCGGGCAACCTGCGCAACCCGGCCGAAGCAGGCGACTACTACATCGTCTGTCCGGATGAGTTCTACCATGCCGGGGAGCTGTTCGCCCGGTACCGCGAGGGGAACGTCGCGGGAATACCGAACGCGCGCGTCCGCGTGGCGAAGCTGTCCGGAGTGTACGATGACTACGCGTTCGGCATCGAAGAGCCGGGCGCGATAAAGCGGCTGCTGCAGGCGAAGCGTCCGGCTTACGTGCTGCTCGCCGGTGACGGTACCTACGACTACCGTAATGTCCTGCAACTGCGTACCGGTCCGGTGCTGCCGCCGTACGAGTTGGGTGAGGACATCGACCCGGAAGTATACGGCGATGTCGCCAAGGCTCTGGACGCGTGGTATGCGGACTTGGATGGCTACGGCCCGCACCCGACGCCGGACCTGATACTTGGCCGGGTAACGGTCAGGAGCCCGGTGGAATTCCGCCAGTTCCTCGACCGCGTGAAGAAGTACGAAACGCAGTCGCTCGGGTACTGGGCGAAGCGGTATCTCCTGCTGGCGGACGACGAGATTGAGGGTAGCTTCGACCGGGAAGACCCAATCAAGGATCACATCCCGAACTGCGAGGAGCAGGCGCGAATCGGCGCCGGCCTGCTCGACCCGGTCAAGGTCTACCTGACCGAATACCCGCTTACCGGCACCAACCTGAAGGCCGAGGCGAGCGTCGAGTTCATCCGGCAACTCAACAGCGGTGCACTGCTCTTCTGTTTCTTCGGCCACGGCGCCGGGTTCCAGCTCTGCCATGAGCAGGCGCTGCACATTACGAACACCGTGCCGAGCGTCGACAACGGCTCCCGCAGTCCGTTTGCCTTCTACGGTTCGTGCGGAGTCGGGCGGTTCGAGGACACGCGCTATGAGGCAATTGCCGAGGAAATGGTACGGAAGGAAGGCGGCACAATAGCTGGCGTCGGCGCGACCAAGGCGACGATTTCCGGCACGAACGCGGGGCTGGCGCGCAAAATGTTCGGCCGACTGATGAACTACCCCGATGACCCAATCGGCCCGGCGTTCTTCCAGGCCTACGTCGATAAATACCACCTGTTCGGCGACCCGGCGACCGTGCTCCGGATGCCGCACCGCGGCATCGTTCCCGCGGTCCGTCCCGATACTTTCTACCCGGGAGGAAGGAACGAATTCGAGGCCACCGACACAGTCAATTCCAAGGGCCTGTATCAGGTTTCCGCGCACGAGGCGGTTTGGCATCGTGAGTACCACTCGACGTACACGAGCGGCGGTCCCTTCTCGATTAGCTACGACCTGCCGGGGTACGAAATCCACCATGCAGGGGGTACGTTCGATTCGAGTCGGATTCTCGGGTCGTTCATCGTGCCGCGGATTCAGTACCCGGAGACTACCTATGTCGGCAACGGGCTCTACATCCGCCTTCCCAGCACCGGCCGGGTCTCCCTGCTCAGTTTCGACGGTTCAACTCCCCTTTCCTACGAGCGTGATTCGATTCCGCTCGACGGTCCTGACAGCACTGTCTCGGACAACGAGCCGCCGCTGGTGAGTCTCTACGCGGACGGCATTCCGCTGGTGCCGGCGCCGGACACGAATCATGTGCCGCGCGGTTTCAACCTGGTCGGGCGGCTAAGCGACCCCTCGGGCATTTTCCTCGTGCCGAACGTGGACCCGGCGATTCAGGACGTCGTGCTGAGCCTGAAGATGGGCGGCACGAACACCCCGCTTGCGGGTTTCTTCCGCTACCACAATAACTCGACTGTGGCGGGGCAGTTCACCTACCCACTCAAGCTGCAGAACGCGTTCGACTCGCTCATGGTCACGGCTTCGGACAACATGGTGGACCCGACCAGCCCGGGCCGGAACCGCGCGCGCGTGATGGTGTTGCTTCAGACCCAGCTCACCGACGCGTTGAAGCTGACCGACTGCCTAGTCTATCCCAACCCTACCACCGGGCCCGCGAAGTTCACGTTCAGTCTCAACCGCGCCGCGCTGGTATCGGTCAAGGTGTTCACGATTGCGGGCCGGCTGGTGCGCGTGCTGCCGTCGGCGCCGTGCGGGTTCGACTACAACCAGCTTGAGTGGGACGGTCTGGACAAAGACGGGCAGCCGCTGGCCAACGGGGTGTACCTGTACAAACTGGATGCGCGGGTCACTGAGTTGTCATCGGCCGGCGCTCAATCGGCCTCGGCCTCGTTCCGGGACAAGTTCGTCATCTACAGGTAGTGGTCAAGAGGTCAAGTGGTCCAGTGGTTGAGTGGGGATTGAAGACCCCGGCGCTGGACCACTAGATCGCCAGGCCACTGACCACCAGCCTGCGCCTTCCTTGACTCCAAGCCTCATCCAGCTAGACTGAGTACAGTGGAATCGCTCCAGGTTCTGGTTGCACTGAAGCGCCGCAACAGGTTTTTCAACCTGTCCATTCCTGCATACGCCATCTACCTTGGAATCGCCGGGGTGGTGGCGGTTCTCGTTCTCGGGTCTTTGCTCGGGTCGTTCGCGGTCTCGCGTTTGACCGAGCACAGCTTGGTCAGCCGGCTCGCCCGTCAAAACACGAATCTCAAGGCGCAGGTCGCTACCTACGCCGCGGCGATGGACACGTTCCGCCAGTTCCTCGCCAGGGCCGAGCAGATGGACAACAAGCTGCGGGCGTCCATCAACATGCCGCTGATACCCGGCGACATACGGCTGATGGGCGTCGGCGGCAGCCAGCCACCGAGCCCGGAGCCGGGCGTGGACGCGATGCTCCGGCGGCTGCGGTTCGAACAGCAATCACTGACTGAAATCGAGGACGCGGTGAAGGAGCAGGAAGCCCGGCTAAAGAACATGCCTTCAATCTGGCCGGTGCAGGGCTGGGTTGCTTCCGGGTACGGATACCGGCGTGACCCGTTCACGGGCCGTCGCGCGATGCACCCGGGTCTCGATATCGTTGCGCCCACCGGCACGCCGGTCGCGGCAACTGCGTCCGGACGCGTTGTCTACGCCGGCTGGAAGAGCGGCTGGGGCCGATGTGTTGAGATTGACCACGGCCACGGCATCCGGACCTTCTACGCCCACTGCCGTTCGCTCAAGGTGAGCGTGGGTGGCAACGTGATCCGGGGCGACGTAATCGCCACCGTCGGCAACTCCGGACGCTCGACCGGAACTCACCTGCACTACGGTGTGCTCAAGGGTGGCAACTGGGTGAATCCCGACAACTACGTCCTCACCCAACTGAGCGCGAACTAGACCCTTACTTCCGCAACAATACGACCGGTAGCTTCTCGGTGCGGGTTGCCCCGCTACTGCGGTACTCGACGCAGACCGCGTAGACCCCGAACGGAGCGCGGTCGCCGGTCGAGCTGCGGCCGTCCCAGTAGACAACGCCACTCGCAGCCAGGGGCCTCCCTGAGAAGAGCGTTGCGACCTGCCTGCCTGCGAGGTTGAAGATCATCACCTTCAACGTTCCCTTTGCCTCGGGCAGGTGGTAGAAGACAGCCAGGCTCTCCTCGAACCCGTCGCCGTCCGGGCTGAAGCTCGACAGGGCGAGGTCGAACAAGCGCTCCGAACCGCCGGGCAAGATGGTCAGGCGTCGGCTGTTGTTCGTGGAGTCACCGTCACCGTCGCACGTGAGCCGGGCCCAAAGGTCGGTCTTCACAGCCGGGCAGGTGATGCGAACGGTGAGGGTTTCGGCTTGTCTCGGCTGCAGAGAGTGTCCGGTGAGTGTGGTGTCGTACTCGCCGGCATCGGGCGCGGCGTTGCCGTTGCGGTCGAGGAAAACGCGGACGCTCCATGCCGGAGATGTTCGGAAGCCGGAGTTGGTAATGCCGATGGCTGCGAACAGGGGCTCGCCGGGTTTGGTCGTCACTGAATCCGAGAGAGCGATGCCGGTAACGGCGAGGTCGAGGAACGTTGTGCTGCTGTTGGCAGCGCCGGGAGTACAGCCGGCCGTGTCGCGGCTTGCCATCCAGTTACTGACCTCATCCCGGCCGGCAACGTCGATTCTCTCCCACGAGATGCCGTCGCCCGGGTCGCAGGGGATTGAATCGGTCGGGTCAAAGGGAGTCCCAAACGTGCTGGTGTCTTCGTAGCCGTAGGCCGAGGACGATATGAGGGTAACCGGGTCAGTTGTCGCGAGGCCGTTTCCCAGTGTCGTGTTCCTGACGGTGAGAATCAGGGCGTTCGTACCGAAGTGGTACGGCCGCGCGTAGCCGCCGACCGCCAGTGTGTCCGTGTACTCCGGGTCGAGCACGACGGCATAGCCGCCCGGATTGAGCCACGAGTAGCCGATGATGAGCGACGAGTCGACGGCGAGTAGCGAGGAATCGGTCCAGGCCGTCAAGACGTCGATGGCATCGCCGTCATTGATCGTCCACTCGTTCAAGTCGATTGCGGTGCCCGTGGCGTTGTAGAGTTCGATGAACTCATTCCGGTCTTCGGGCATGTGCACACCGGTAGCACCGCCGGGATTGGCCATGACTTCGGTTATGACGATGCGGCTGGCGGCGACGAGCGCTACGAGAAGGGTCGTTCCCACGCCGGGAGGATAGTCGGCCGCAGCCGGGTTGTCAACCGCCGTGGCGTGTCCTCGTTCGCGCTCGCCGCTGACTCCTTCCGATTATGTCCGACACTGCCATCTGAAACCCGCAGACTGGTCCGCGACACTGGTCACTGATACCTGGCAACTGGGACCTCGCGGCAAAGCCGCGGTTGTGTCTCTCAAAGTACCTCTCATTGTTCGTCGGAAAGTTCCGGCCAAAGTACCGTTCACTGCGTAGTGAATAGCGTCGTGAACTGCGTCGGCAACTGAATAGCGAACTGCGTCGCGAACTGCGTGGGCGATTGTACGCGGCGTTGTACGGCGTATTGTTCGAGAAGTTGTTCGAGGCATTGTTCGAGAAAACGTTCGCGTCGTTGTTCGAGTCAATGCTCGACTCATTGTTCCGGTCATTGTAGGCCTCAACGCGTCTCGCGCTGTATCGGCGAAGGCCACGGGGGAGGCGGCCTGTGGACCGAGGGGTGGGCGGCAGAATTGTGGTCGGATTCCGGCGCACCACTACTAATGGGTG